>JAGOEH010000252.1 GCA_017997825.1 Candidatus Delongbacteria bacterium
CATCATGACGGTGCCATGTAAAATGGCCTTTGATCTTCACTATCTTTATGAAATAATCATTAATACTACCCAGAATTTTAGGAAACCAATACTCATCAATCAAGCTGAATTTTTGATTAATATCGATGGCCATGTAGTCCATGATCAACCTTCCTGAATCGGTAAGATATTCGGTGTCACTGAGTAATCCTAACCGGAGGATTATCGATCCATTGTATCGTCAGCCATTGTCAACCGTCATACAAACGGAAACGGCAGGATAATGGGGGCCATTATCCTGCCGTTATCAAACATTGGTCCGATTCAATTCTTAGAACAGATGAATCCGGACGCCCAGATGAATGGCCCAGTTGTTCATGCCATATGACTTGGCTCCGGAAACATCCATCTTGCGGCTGACAAAGTGATAGACAAACTGGCCCATCACGTCCATGTGGGAGTTCAGATTGTACAACACCCCGGTATTGATGTTGAAACCGATGGCCGTTTTATAGTCATAGTCTTTTCCACTGACTTCCGATTTGCCGGTATAGAGTCCCAAGCCGGCCCCGATAAAGGGATCCAGGGTGGGGATCGGCAGGACATAGTGAGCGTTCAGTCCCAGGATATTCTGGGAGGTTTTATATTTAAACTTAATACCTGCATCTGAAATACGATCATACTCAAATTCAAATTTGCCGGCACTGTATTCCATCACGGCCGAGACCAGAAAATTATCGTTGATCTTGTAAAATCCCTGAAGTCCGACCGGGAAGGAACTGGCGGCATCCTCCTGATCCTCGAAGGCTGAATAGCCCAGCCCCAGATAGGGTGCGACCGAGAGCTTGGCATTGCTTTCCCCGGCCAACGTCATCCCCGTCAGCGCCACCAGACAAACCACTACCACCGCCATCACATTGAATTTTTTCATCTCAAACTCCTTTCCTTAATCATTGATTCGGCAATAAACGCTTCCTGCGATACCGTAGACATACCTACCGGAAACGTCATCATAATCGGCTTAAACCCTTGTCATTCCAAATAAAATACCAGGATACGGACCCCTGTTTCCCTTTAAACATAATCGATCCATCCCCGCTTGTCAATTATTATTTTCGGCATAAAAATTTCTATTATTCCCCCATGATGAGTTTTCCCTGAATCCCTATACCCTCAATCCCCTATTGCAGATCACCTTAATCGATTTTATTATGGCCGGGATGCCGTCAAACCAGTACTAAAGCTGGTAACGAACTCCCAGATGAACGGCCCAGTTATTCATCCCGTCCGCTTTTGTCCCGGGGGAATCTTCTTTACGATCCACGATATGATACACATAGTGACCGACCAGGCCCCACCGGGCACTCAGGTTATACAGCAGACCGCCGTTCAGATTATACCCGAGGGCCGGTTTATAGTCCAGGGTATAATCATGCACCTCGATAAAGGTCCGTATATCGGCATCTTCATTGTGATCATAATGATAATTTCCGATATAGAGCCCCACTCCGGCTCCGATAAAGGGATTGATCACCGGAACCGGAAAGATATGATGAATATTCAGGGTGAAAGCATGCTGGGTGACGGTGTTTTTTCCGACATATATACGACTATCATAAGTTCTCACTTCCACCGAAAAATCATAACGGCTGTATTCATAACCGGCAGAAACAAAGAAATTGGAATGGAACTGGTTGATCACCGATAGCCCAACCGGAAAAGATTGCTCCGAATGATGATTTCCAAAGTGATTTTCAAACATTGAATTCCCGAATCCCGCAAAGGGTGCGATCGACAGCTTGTCCCGTATGATTCCGGCTTCGATCATCCCTGTAATCCCAATCAATCCGGCCACCACCAGTGTCATTACCCTTGATCTGATCATCACAAACTCCTTTCAAACTAGTTCCACCCGCGCCATTCACCATTTAGATAAATGGAAACGGATTCCCAGACGGAATATCCCGGTATACGTCACCGGAAACCGATTCCGATTCAAATCGTCGGTGATAAGGTTGTCTCATTCAGAAAGATTATTTTATGGTATTCATAATAAGCCGATTTCAGGATGATGTCAAGCATTTTTTTTAAAGCCAGTGATGATTGACCATTCAGGGAGTTATGAATCATCGATTTACGGCTTGACAGGAATGATAAAATCGATTAGATTATATCGGAGAGGGTTGTGATTTGGTAGAAAGATCCGGTGATGGGATTCATTCCGTGCCGGACAACCTCGGATGGAACGGATGGATTGAGGAGTTCGATCTCCCGATCAAAGGAGCGGTCATGGAAGAATCGTCTATTCTGTCAGAACCGGATTACACGGGCCATCGCCGGCGAATGAAGGACAAGTATCGTTCGTCCGGCCTCGACACCTGGCTGGACTATGAGGTACTGGAGTTCATTCTGACCTTTTCTGTTCCCCGCCGGGATACCAAACCGATAGCCAAGAAACTGATCCAGCGGTATCAGAGACTGGGGCGGGTATTTGAGGTATCGATTCCCGAATTACAGGCCTTGGGACTGACGGAACAGAGTGCCATTCTGCTGCATCTGATGCGCGATCTGGCGATCCGGTATACCCGGGAAGCCCTGATCGACGGGGATGGGCTCTCTTCACCGCAATTGGTTGTACAGTACCTGACGGCCGAATTGAAGGGGCGTTCCAATGAGGCCTTCATGGTGATCTATCTGAACAATCAGAACCGGGTGATTCATTCGGCCGACCGGAACGGGATCCGGATTCTTCAGGAGGGGACAATCAATCAGTCGGTGGTATTTCCGCGGCGGATCGTGGAGGAAGCCCTGAAGCTCCATGCCGCCTCGATCATCCTGGCTCACAACCACCCGGCCGGATCGCTGAGTCCATCCCCGGAAGACCTCAAAGTCACCCATACGATCCGGCAAGCCCTGCAAACCGTCGAGATCCGACTGCTGGACCACATCATCATCGGCGGCAGCCACTACTACAGCTTCAGGGAAAACGGAATCGAATTGTGATTCGATTCCTTAAAAAGGATCCGTTATCCCGCATAGGCTATTAGGGGAGATCTGCCTCAGGCCTGTCTCGGGACAATAACCATCGATCTGTGACGGCATTATGGATTTTAGATAACGCAGACAATCAATTAACGAACAGACTACGACTTTATAAGGAGCCTGTATGAACTGGTACAAGATGGATGCAACGGCGTTAAAAACCCAACTGAAGGTCGACCCCGTAGAAGGCTTGAGCAACGCGGAAGCCCGTCACCGGATGGAGGCGCATGGACCCAATGAGTTGATCGACAAGGGGGTCAAGAGTCCCTGGTCGATTTTATGGGAACAGGTGACGGCGGTGATGGTGATCATTTTGATTGTAGCGGCGGGATTATCGGCCTTGCTGGGCGACTTCAAGGATACAATCGCCATTCTGGCCATCGTGGTGCTGTATGTCATTCTGGGATTCAGTCAGGAATACCGGGCGGAGAAGGCCATGGCAGCCTTGAAGCGGCTGGCGGTACCCAATGTCAGGGTCCGGCGTGAGGGCAGAATCATCGAGTTGTCGGCCAAGGACCTCGTCCCGGGAGACATTGTTCTGCTGGAAGCCGGCAATCTGGTGCCGGCTGATGCCCGGCTGCTGGAATCCGTCAATCTGCGGATCCAGGAATCGGCCCTGACCGGGGAATCGGAACCGGTCGACAAGTCGGCCGTTGGTTTGGGTGATAAGGATCTGGCCATAGCCGATCGAATCAATTCGATTTATATGGGCACCGTCGTTACCTATGGCCGGGGAACAGCCATAGTGGTTGAAACCGGGATGAACACCGAATTAGGAAATATTGCCCGGATGATTCAGACTACCGGAAGAGAATCAACCCCATTACAGCGCAAGCTGGACCAATTGGGCAAAACTCTTGCGATTGGGGCCATCGGCATATCGGTTTTCATTTTCTTATTGGGATTGCTGCGGGGTGAAGATATTAAACTGATGGTTCTGACGGCGATCAGTATTGCGGTGGCGGCTGTACCCGAGGGACTGCCGGCGGTAGTAACCATCGCACTGGCGATCGGCGCCCAGCGGATGCTCAAACGCCAATCGCTGGTCCGAAAGCTGACGGCCGTCGAAACCCTGGGTTCCGTAACGGTGATCTGCAGTGATAAAACCGGAACCCTGACCGAAAACCGCATGACGGTCACCGCCATCGATGCCGCCAATCACCGCCTCGATCTGACCGAATATTTCAAGAATAAACACCCCAGCACCTCGGCCTCGATGGACCAGGACAGCCTGGTTTTCACCCGACCCGAGATCGGTCTGCTGCTGACCATCGGGAGTCTATGCAATGACGCGGTTCTGAAACATGAGGCAGAAACCGGCAGCTATACCGCCCTGGGTGATCCGACCGAAGGATCCCTGACTATTGCCGCCGCCAATTT
>JAGOEH010000253.1 GCA_017997825.1 Candidatus Delongbacteria bacterium
GGAATACTGTTTCGATTGGTATGATTTGGAAATTTATAGCGTATATAAATTGCAGGAACCAGTAGTCGATCCGATAGGACCGGATACCAGTCGTTATAGTTCAAAATCAGTCAGAGGGTGTCCCGATGGAGTTCAATATGCCCCAGTAGTTTATACACAGATCAGAACCTACTTAAGAATGTTCTGTTCACCGAGTCAATGTAAGACAATATTAGGGTTTAGGATTGTCAAAAAAAAATAAGCATATATAAAGGAGGAACAAAGATTATGATCAGGTTAATTCTTTTATTGACTTTTACGACAATAAGCTTTTCACAAGTAACTCTTTATACTCCAAATGGAAAGAGCTTTCAAACATATAATGCTGATTGGCAATATCAAAATCGGGTGTCAAGGGTGAGAATTGGAATCATCGGGCTGAAAGTCCTGATCGTTGATGCGTTGGAGAAATTCTTCCTCGGTCATGATCGGGATAGCGAGTTTAAGTGCTTGATCATACTTGCTCCCCGGATTTTCTCCTAAGAGTAGATAAGAGGTACGTGAACTGACCGAAGACGCGATTTTCCCTCCGCCCTTTTTTATGATGGCCGCTGCTTTGTCGCGCGGCTGGAAATGTTGAAAGCTTCCGGTAATCACCCAGATCTCATCCTTAAAAATCTGAGGGGCAGCCGGAGCCGATTCCGCCGGTTTTTCCTCCGCCATTTTGAGACCGAACGATTCGAGCTGTCGAAGTATCCCGATCGATTCCGGATCGGTCAGAAATCGAATGATCTGGCGGGCTGTCTTTTCACCGATACCTTGGATTTCAGTCAAGGATTCGATCCGATCCGCGGATGCCAACTCAATCAGTGAATCCAACGAGGTGTATCCTGCTTCGATCAGCAGTTCCACCACCTTCGGGCCGATATCCCGGAATCCCATGGCGCTCAACACCACCGGGAAGGGTTTCTGTTTGCTCTTCTCAATCGAGCTTTGGATCAGGGCAATCTTTTTCTCGCCGTATCCCGGATAATCATTCAGTTTGGAAAAATCGAAGCGATAGAGATCGGGAATGGCGCGGATGAATCCCTTCTCGAAGCAGAATTCCAGTGTTTTTTCTCCCAGATTCTGAATATCCATCATGCCTTTACCGGCAAAGAAGATGATGCTTCCCAGCTTTTTTCCGGGACAATCGGCAGAGGGGCAGTAATGATGAGCACCGTCCTTGATTAATGCTGTACGGCAGGATGGGCATTCCTTAGGAAACTGACTGAGCTGATATCGGTCCTGATTTTTCTCTACGACCTCCTCAATAGCCGGGATCACGTCGCCGCGTTTGGAAACGGTGACCCAATCGCCGATACCGATTTCCAGCGAGCTCATATAATCTTCGTTGTGAAGTGTGGCTCTTGAAACCGTTGACCCGGATAATTCGACCGGATCCAGGATGGCGACCGGGGTGATCCGTCCGCCGCGGCCGACCTGGAATATGATCTGGTCAACCCGGGTGGAAGCCATGGGAGCCTCGAATTTATAAGCGATCGCCCAACGGGGATGATGGCCGGTATAACCCAATCGCTCTCGAAATTCGGGATTGTCGACCTTGATGACCAATCCGTCGATCTCATACGGCAGATCGGATCTGGTCTCACGCGCATTTTTCAGGTATCGGCTGATTTCAGCCTGATCCTGAAAATGCATCAAACGGGTGGCCGGATTGACTGAAAACCCCAATTGAGCGATCATCTGCAGGGTCCGATAATGGGAGGAGGGAAGGGAGTTGCCGGATGAGGGTAGATTATCCGGTGGAACGGTTGGATTATCCGTAGTCATAATCTCTTGGAATGGCAGAGATTCCGGTTGTCCGGAGTCGGACGGCGAATTTGGAGAATGGGATGGGATGGAATGATGAGGCTCGATGGGGGAATTGGGCAATGGCGATGTGCCGGAACGATCTTCCTTATGCTCCGGGAGAGCCTGAATCCGGGGAGTTACCGCTTCATAAGCGAAGAATCGTAATGGGTATTGAGCCGTTTCTTTGGAATTCTTACGACGAATGACCCCGGCAGCCAGATTGCGGGGATTGGCATACTCCATCTCCGGCTGACGATCCCGAATGAGTTGAAAATCCTGGCGGGTGATATGGAGCTCACCCCGAACACAAATCGGATCCGGCCATGCGATCATCAAAGGAATATCCCGCACCGTCCGGACATTGGCGGTCACATCATTTCCCACCAGTCCGTTGCCGCGGGTCAGGGCCAGATCCAGGCGGCCATTCCGATAATAAAGCACTAGCGATATCCCGTCAATCTTCTGCTCCATCACGATCTCATAATCCCGGCCCAGTTTCTGATAAGTCCGGTTCAGATAGGTGTGAAGCTCGTTTTCGGAATAGCATTTATCCAGGGACAGTACCGGGATCTGATGAGGCTTTTCCTCCAGTGAGGTATCCAGATCCGAGCCGATCCGGGCCGTTGGAGAATTAGGGTCGCGATACTCGGGATAGCGGTCCTCCAACAACAGTAACTGATCATACAGGTTATCGAATTCTCGATCCGATAGCTCGGGAGTACCTCGATAATACATCTGCTGGTGATGATCGATCAGTTTCCGAAGATTTTGGATTTTATCCGCGATGCCGTTGATAGCTTCCATAATCATCAAATTTAATTTAAATCGTGTTTTTTGTCAAGCTGAAAGTATCTCGGGCTGGATTCATCATTTTAATCCCGGGTATTGACTTTCGGCGTGCTTTGGTTTATACTACTATTCGGGTATGAAACTGAAGGTTATACGGGAGATGACTATGAACCTGAAAATCAGCATTATGATCGTAATGGGATTGGGATTAGGAATGACATTATCACAAGGAGATAAACCCATGGATACCTTTGTATGTCGCGGAGCCGGTCGCTGGTATCCGGCCGATGCCAAAGGACTGAATGCCATGATTCAGCAGTTTTATCAGCAAGCCGAAACGATCAGTCCGTCAACCGATCATCGCAAGCCGATCGCGGCCATTGCGCCTCATGCCGGTTATGTTTATTCGGGACTCGGCAATGCCATGGCCTATCGGGAATTGAAGCACCACACCTATCAGACCGTGTTTGTACTGGGACTCAGCCATTACACCGGACTGCACGGCGCCGCCATTCTTCAGGCTGTCGAATACCAGACCCCGCTGGGAAAGATTCAGATCGATCAGGATATAGCCCGCCAACTGACTCAACATCCCCTGTTCCGATTCGACAACAGTGTTTATGCTCAGGAACACTCGCTGGATAATCAGATTCCCTTTATTCAGGCCGCGCTGGAGAGGAAATTCAAGCTGGTGCCGGTCATGATCGGTCGGGTTAGCCTGGCTGAAGCCGAGCAGATGGCGACCGAACTGAAAAAACTGGCCGGCGAATCCGTCTTTTGGGCGATCAGTTCCGATTTTACCCATTACGGAGAGGCTTTCGGATACTCACCATTCCCGGTCGACCGCAACGTGAGAGCAAACCTGGAAAAAGTGGATCAGGGAGCCATCGATGCCATTTTAAAAATGGACAGCCCGGGATTTGAAAACTATCTGGACCGGACCGGGGCTACTATCTGCGGCGCCAATCCTATCAAAGTTCTGCTCTATCTGATGAAATCCCTCAATGCCAATGGGGAACGGGTTTATTATTACTGCTCCGGAGATCTGGAAAAAGACTACCAAACCTCCGTTTCCTATGCCTCGATCCTGTTCCGGTCCAAACCATGATTGGACTGGACCAGTGTTATTATTTTAAAAAGACGGTTTTACATACCGCTCGTCGATCACCCAGACGGACCGCGATCAGGTAAATGCCGGCCGATACCGGTCGGCCATGCTGATCCCGTCCGTTCCATAACCACTTCAGGATATGGTCATTCATATAATCACTGCGATGATTATCAATTTCACTTTCCGGTATATTTCCGCCGATGGGGCCGGATCTGCCGGATTCAATAATTCCCGAATAGATCCGCCGGCCGTCAAGGCTATGGATTGAGATAACCAACGGCAAATTATGATTGAATCTTCCCGATAAGGTAATGGTCAAGGATTGACTGAACGGATTGGGATAGATCCGAAGATTCAGGTCAGGTGGATCAAGTGTATAATTTTCTGAAACAGGGGTTTCCGGGATTATGGAAAAATCGCCGATCACCGGGCAGTGATCGGTAGCGGCAGGACTATCTTCCGCCGACAGGCCATAGCGATTCAGCCAGGATTGCGGCATGGATGGAGTGTATAGGGCCATCGATGATTCGGCTTTCAATCGGCTGGAGGTATAGAGGAGATAATCCAGCCGTCCGGGGGGATAGCTCGAGT
>JAGOEH010000254.1 GCA_017997825.1 Candidatus Delongbacteria bacterium
TAGAGAGGCTATAGCCGGTTTAATCAGGAAGATCACCGACGAGGAAACCGGGGTAAAGCGCTTGATGGTTCGCATGAAGGTGATGTATCCGATCCCGTTAACCACGATTCCCAGGTATAAAAACAGCATGAAAAAAACAGGATTGGAAATCACCTCACTCGGTACCTGCAAATCGAATCCGGTAAAAATTAAATAACCGGCCAAAAACAGAAGCCCGAAAAAAAATGAAACCAGGTTCATAATCAGCGGTTCGACGGTTTTGGATACCCGTTTATTCATCAGGGTGGACAAAGCGAAGGTTCCCGAGGCCCATAAAGCGAAATGGACGGATCCGTCAATAGCCAACTTATCAAAAAGGATCATCCCGATCCCCAAAACAGCCACACTCATCCCTGCCAGTGGCTTGATAGTCAATTTTTCCTCTTTCAGGATAAACTGCACAAAAAAAACAAAGATCGGGTTGGAGCAGAAGATCAGGGCTACCGTTGCCGCCGATCCCAATTCGACCGCTTTCTGGAGCATGGTCATCGCAAAAAAATTGCCGAGTGCACCGATCGAAGCCAACGTTATCCATTGTTTGGCATTCAGTTGGACGATGCCGCGCATCTTTTTCCCATAAATCGCTGCTCCCAAAATAATGATGAATCCGATCAAAAACCGCCAGAATGTCAACACCCCGGGATCGATATGATGCATCAGGGGTTTGGAGCAGACCTCCATCGACGAAAAAATCAGCAGGGTCAGGATGAAATCAAGCATGAGAACTCCGGGACCGGATAGACTGCTGCACCATACGGCCGATGTCATTCAGATAGTTGATCACCGTCACACCGGCACTCTGAAAGGCCTGCTCCTTGGATTCGGCTGTTCCCCGATTGCCTTGGATAATCGCTCCGGCATGGCCCATTCGCTTACCGATAGGCGCACTATGGCCTGCAATGAAGGCCGAGACCGGTTTGGTGATGGAGGTTTTGATATAGTCGGCGGCCGTTTCTTCCTGAGTTCCTCCGATTTCTCCAATAATCAGGACCGCTTCAGTCTCAGGGTCATGTTCGAATTGATCGAGCCAGTAACGGTAATTTGTGCCGGTAATCGGATCTCCCCCGATTCCCAGCGCAGTTGAAATCCCCATTCCGGCCCGGGCAATCTGATCCGCCGCCTCATAGAGCAGAGTTCCGCTTCGTGAAATCACCCCGATGGTGCCTTTTTTAAAAAATGCCGCCGGCATGATCCCGGCTTTAGCCGCCCCGGGAGAGATAATCCCGGGACAATTGGGACCGATGATCGTCGCCCGATAGGTATCGGCCACCCGTTTGACCTTCATCATATCATGAACCGGAATCCCTTCGGTAATGCAGATTATAGTCCCCAGGCCGGCATAAATCGATTCCAACATAGCATCAGAGGCATAAACCGGAGGAACAAAAATTAAACTGGAGTCAGCTCCATGAAGGTGAACGGCCTTTTTTACCGAATCATAAACCGGAATATCATCCACCATACTTCCTTCTTTACCGGGGGTCACACCGGCCACAATCCGCGTTCCATACTCTCGGCACCAATGGGTATGAAACGATCCTTCCTTCCCGGTGATCCCCTGAACAATAACCTTAGAGGTTGAAAAAATTCCCACAGCCATCTATTGATCCCCCTTCTGAGACTCTGAAACAATCGATCGGATCATCTCCGATGCCTCTTCTACCGCTTGGACGATGTTGAATCGGAATTCACTTTTCTTCAACAATCTCATCCCTTCATCCACCTTGGAACCACTCAAGCGAACGATGATCGGGATCTCAATCTTCAGATTCCGAACTGCAGTCGTAATTCCTTCAGCGACTTTATCGCATCGGACAATTCCTCCAAAAATATTGATAAAAATCATCCGGATCGAGGGATCCTTTATCAAGATTTCCAATCCTCGAGTTATCATCTCGGAAGTTGCTACTCCACCGACATCCAGGAAATTGGCCGGTTGAGCGCCGGCCATTTTGATGAAATCCATGGTGGCCATCGCCAATCCGGCTCCATTCACCATGCATCCCACATTACCGGAAAGCTTGATAAAATTCAGTCCGGACAATCTGGCCTCAATTTCCAGCTGGTCATATTCAGTCAAATCTCTGAGTTTAATAATCTCAGGCTGACGAAAAAGCGCATTCTCATCAATATCCATTTTGACATCAACCGGAATCAGGGTGTCATTCTGATCCAGCACCAACGGATTGATCTCGAGCATAGTACAGTCATATTTCATAAATACCTGATAGATCTTATGAAAAAACTCATAATAACCGTTATCATCCTTCCCGATACCCAAAAAATCCAATAATTCCCGAATATGAAATGCCAATATCCCGGTATAGGGATTGACGGGAATCCGGATAATTCGTTCGGGATGCGAGATCGAAGTTTCCTCGATATCCACTCCGCCTTGAGGAGAAGCCATCATCAGGGGGGATTGGATTTCAACATCCATCACCATTGAAAAGTAGAATTCTTTTTTGATTTCGATACATTTTTCCACTAGCAGTTTTCGAACGACCAAGGATTGCGGCCCCGACTGATGGCTGACAAAAGCGTTTTCAAACATGGTTTTCGCAAGCTGGCGCACCTCGTCGGCTTGGGTACATTTTTTCACTCCGCCGGCTTTACCGCGACCGCCACTTAATACCTGTGATTTCAACATACAGGGATAACCAATCACCATGGAATGCATCCAGGCTTCATCCGGAAAATGAGCCAATAGCGATTCCGGCAATGGAATACCATGGTGTTTCAGAATTTCTTTACCTTGAAATTCATGAATCTTCATTGAGACCTCCTCATAAAAATGGCCTGAGGAGGGTTAAGAATGCAGAAGATGGAACGGGATTCCGCTGCATTTCTATAACCCTGAACCCAGAGGGATTAGAAATCACCGTCCATCGGCAGGTCTCCTGGCTTAAGGTTTAACAGACTGTTCGCCTTCCCGTTTTCACAGTGGCATCATGAACAGGCCAGCCTTATCACAGTGTCTGGGGACGCAAGAGATTCACACTCTTTTCCCTATTAAGCGCCGGGCGCACCAATGGCGGATAACACACGATCATCGTAAACGACGATGATTACTAAATATATAATTTCTTTAAAAATGTCAATATATAATTTGATATGGAATGAAGACACGATTCATAACACCATAAATAAAACCCCATCGTAAGTGAACAATCACACCCTAACTATCCAAGGTGAACTCTCTCCTTATGCCCGTCTTATCCAATTATAGCTATTCAGTTCCCGGTAATGGGTGTTGAGTAATTTTAAATTGCGGCTATTATTCTTTCGACAGCATATACCGGTATATTACATGGGATAGTTTGGCGATGGTCTGGATGCCGTCTGCATTGGATTTGAGTTTATTGGACAGAATTACCAGCACATACTTACGGCCGTCCGGCAGAAATACGATCCCGGAATCGTGCTGAACATTGGAAATCGAGCCGGTTTTATGGGCCACCTTGACCTCCGGCGGCAATTGAGCGGGAATCATATCATTAAAATTCTGCTTGAAAAGAATAT
Organism: Candidatus Delongbacteria bacterium; assembly: GCA_017997825.1. GTDB lineage: Bacteria > JAGOEH01 > JAGOEH01 > JAGOEH01 > JAGOEH01 > JAGOEH01. The sequence continues at coordinate 3,562 of JAGOEH010000254.1, forward strand.
CCAGCATCTGCTGATTGGCTTTCGGACTGATCAGTTTTCCGCCGGCCAGATAGTCAAACAGCAGCATCAGGTCATACGCGGTCGTCGTGTTGTTCATGCCGGCCTCATAAGCCTTGCCGTCTTCGACGCCCCGCAAAACCTGAATATCATTAGCCCCCAATTTTTTCATCTGTTCCATCACCTCAACAGGAGACACCAACTGGATCAACAGATTGGTGGCCAGATTACTACTGGAGGTGATCATATGGAAAACCAGTTCCTGAATGGCGGCTTTCCGTCCAATTCGGTCATACAGGCTCGGTTCACTGTCACTGGATTTGTCCACCGAAAACGGCGATCCGTCTGCCAGACTGGAAAACTGATTGATAATCGGAATGGAATCCTCCAGGGCAAACTTTTTCTGTTCGGCCTGATAAAAAACCTCGATCATGACCGGGGTTTTCATAGTGCTGGCCGCATGGAACCGCTCTTTTTCGTTGATCAGGATGGTTTCCCCGGTTTGGATATCCTTAAACGCTACCGCATAATTCCCATGTCCCTCTTTGATAATCCCGGTCAATTCCTGTTCCAGTTCCAACCGCTTCATAGGCTCCTCTCTCCCGAACATTTGACACGTTAGCAACAATAAAACCAAAATGATCAGCTTTTTCATGAATCGTCCTTTGTGGAAGAATGGTGATGGTTCGAAAACCATGAGCTTTGGCGGTAATAGCAGACGAACTTGAGAAAAAAGTACTGGGTGACAGCCGACATCA
>JAGOEH010000040.1 GCA_017997825.1 Candidatus Delongbacteria bacterium
TTTGTGGTCAAAGAAAAGGATATGAAAGACAATCGGTCCTACCTGGTTCGTTTGACGGATAAAGGCAAAGCAGAATATGATATTCATCACCGTAAGCACCGTCGATTGATCAAAGAGATTGTGGATATCATTGGAGAGGATGAATGTCAAGAATTGTTCAAATACCTTGAAACCCTGCAAGCTTTAATGGGGGAGCGGCAATGACCAGTAGATTATGCAATCAGGCTGATATTCACGTGAATAATCAGGCGGCAATGAGGAAAACGATGATGGTTGTGGTCATCACCATACTGACCATGATGGCGGAGGTATTTTACGGACTGATCACCGGCTCGATGGCGCTGCTGGCAGACGGTATTCACATGGGTACCCATGCCTTTGCCCTGATTATAACGGTTATGGCATATTTTATTGCCGACAAGCATGCCCATAGCCCCAATTTTGCATTTTCCACCGGAAAGGTCGAGATATTGGGGGGCTTTACCAGTGCGGTGATTCTCGGAGTTACCGCTTTCTATATGGCGTATGAAGCGATCGGCCGATTGCTGAACCCTGAAGAAATCTTCCTCAACCAAGCCCTGCTGGTGGCTGTGATTGGATTGTTGATCAACCTGATCAGTGCATTTCTGTTGGCATCGGGCAGCCATAATCACCCTCACGGCCATGCCCATCACCACGATCATAATTTGAGAGCCGCCTATCTGCATGTCGTTACGGATGCCATGACGTCGCTGTTGGCCATTGGTGCGCTATTGACCGGCAAATACCTGAATGTGACCTGGCCGGATGCCGCTGTGGCAATTATCGGTTCGATGGTCATTCTCAAATGGGCGTATGGATTACTTCTATCGACCGGTGCCATATTGGTTGATTATTACCCGGTTGCGGAAGATAGGAAAGCCATCGATTCAATCGCTAAAGAGCTTGGCCTGGTCATCCGGGATATCCATATCTGGAAAATATCGGGAAACAGCCGGGCGATCATCATCAGTGGAACATCCGATCAGCCATTGGTGCGGGATTCGTTTGCCCATCGCATTCAGAAGGTCTGTCATTTCGATCATCTGACCCTGGATATCGATTGTCGACAATCACCTGTACTACCTCATCAATCATAGAATCTGTGATGAATAATCCAGTATCAATCACTGATTATAGATGCTTTATCTCAAAAAATGAACTGATTCTCTTAATCAACCATTGCGTTTCTTATGAAATCGATGTAAATTAAGGGTCGTCAGTCATAAAATGATCACGCTCACCGAATCGGGCTGACCAGAGCATTGGTGGCGATGAATTTTTGGTTGAATAGCATCGAATGATTTGGATAAAGTAGTTAAAACTATCCCAACAGTAGCAAGGAGAATAAAGATGCGAAAAGCGGTGGTTGTTGTGTTGATTTTGAGTTGGATAGCTTTTGTGAATGCGGATCAAATCAGCAGTATCGGTTTCAGGGACAATAAGAAATTGGAAGAATTACTCAAGTTTCGCCTTCCCGATTGGGGATACTCCTCTTGGTCTATTGATTTATCAGGCGATGGGCATTTCACAGATCAAAACGATAAGAATGATCAATCCGGATTCGAGGATGATGTTTCCTCTTCCAGCAATTATATTGGATTGAATCCCGGGTATCGTTACTATCGGGAGAGTGATGACCGTGTTTTCAGTGCCATGATCAATCTGAGGATCTTTTTTGATATCATGAAGGAACGGCAGGATGCGAACGGGGAAAAGGTACAGGATGGAAAATCGATTGATCAGTCTTACAATGCCTATTACCGGGCAGAGTATTCAAAATACATCAGTGATCGGCAGTATCTGAATTTTTATCTCTATCAGCGGGGAAGTTATTCGGATCGAGAACACAAGGAATCGAATACTACCATCTATAAACAATACCAGTTTGGGGTGAATAATTCGATCCGATTGGGTTATGGATTTGGACGACTGCGTAATGTGACCCCGATTCTCAATTCCATGCGATTTGCCGAACGGTTTCAGGCCCTGGGATATGATCATTCTTTCAGTTCCGATGAGCTCCAGACCATGGCCATGCAGTTTGCCAAGTATTCCGGATATCAAAGCGTACATTTCCGCGGCAGTAAGTATTTCTGGGATGACCTGTTCAAAGGGATTCCGGCCATTCCTCAGTTGAAACCCTTTGATTACTTCTACCTGGCCGATGTGCTGAGCGAACCGCTGCTAAACCGCTTTGAGGGCTGGAAGGCGGAAGCCGGGATTCAATACAGCCAATATAAGATATCCGATGACTATAACGATCGGGAAGCCGGGGCTTATGTCAGAGCAGAGTGGAGCAAAAACCTGGATCTGGAACACCAACTCAGCTTCGACTTTAATGGTGTCTATAGTTTTCTGAACAAATCCAAAAATGAAGATTTTTTGGATATCAAAAACTCGATGATGCTAGATCTTCATGGCGCCTACCTCTGGGTTCTTAGCGACAGAATCGTCTGGAACAATGGATTTTATATCTCCTACCAGCAGTTGAAAATCAATACTGTAGAAGCTGGTGATTTTACGGAAAAACAGCTGCGTATCGATCCGGGCACAACCCTGACCTATTATATCGAAGATCGCCTGAATCTCTCCGCCATGGTACAATACAATTACTCGAACTATGAAGAGGATTTTAAGACAACCAAGCATCATAATTTCAATTACAGTCTTACCCTTCAGTACTATTTTTCCCATTTATGAATTTCCATTGTTTGAAGGAAGCGGGTTGGGCTGATCTATGACTCATTCTGCGCCTGGATTTAAAAATATTCTTCCCATTCAGGTCCGATTTAGTGATGTGGATATGATGGGCCATGTTTCCAATACGGTTTATCAGACCTATTTCGATTCCGGCAAGCTCTCCTATTTCGAAGCGGTCATTCCGGAAATGGATTTTATCACGATCGGGATTGTCGGGGCCTCTATCCACATCGAGTATCTGATGCCGATCTTCATCAAGACCCGGATCCTGGTCGAGACTCGAGTGGCAGCCATTGGAACCAAGAGTCTAACCATGGAACATCGCTTGGTGGATGAGCATACCCGGGAAATCCTTTCTACTTGTCATGCGGTTATGGTTTGTTATCGAATCAAAGAGCAGCAGAGTATACCTATCCCCCAAGCCTGGAGAGAGCGTATCCTGGCCTATGATGAAAATGTGGTCGTGAAGTGAAAATACAATTAGAGCACCTGTCTACCCTCGATATTCTATATGTCGCCCCTTGGCCGGATAATCAGTCTATCAGGGGGTATCGTGCCGGGGTAACCGGTATTTCCTGGATGATCGGTTGGGTGGAGTTTTAAAAGAGTTTTTATCGGTTGGCGCGCCGGATAATAGGATTCTGGGAAGTATGACCGCTTTAGATCGTTGTTGTTCGACTCAATCTCTGTCTTGAATGAAAAGGAGGAATGGGTTATGAAACGTTGGAAACGAGAAATTGGGATCTCATTAACTGCTCTGTGGATTGCTTTTCAAATCATGAGCTGTTCGAAAGCAATCGGAGTTTCTGACGAATTGGAGGATCAGGAGGTAAAACTGGTAATCCGGAATGGGTATTACCATCAACTCCCCGGTTCTTCCAATAAGAAGGTCGTGTTCGAATTCGAATATATGACCCAGGGGGCTTATTGCGGAGTGACCGGGTACAATCTGAAGCATTATGGATATTATACGGCCGTTTGCTGGCCTTACATGAAAATACTTAAACCCAATAGCGTATATTTCGTTTCGGATACCATACAGCTGCCATCATCGGGAATACCAATGGATCCGGTGCTATTCATGCAGGGCTATATCAATGATCATGATACCCTATATCGTGATCCACGCTTGAAAGTTGAATACACTTTGACTTCCAAACCTCCGGTATTGTTTTAATTGAATTCTGTTGACGGTTCGAATGAATCATTCTCTGATTACCATTAATCGACGATGGATGATCCCGGAGTTGTTAGAGTTCGGATTATCACCTTGATTTATAAAAAATTATGTGATGATGACATCAGACGGGTGGAGCGCCTTATGGAATTAAGGCAGCGAAATAATGATATCCGCCGAATGCTATCCGATTATCTCCACCAAACTCCCGGTTTTATTACCCGGGAGTTGATGGACAGTATCAACAATGACGGGTTACTGGATGAAGAAACGGCTTATTTTTATCTTTTATCCGCCGCCTGCGGACTTGACACTGAAAATGATCCGCGTGACAAGCAACTGGCCTATGAGTATCTCCGCCCGGCTGTTAAAAAGCTGGACCCGAAGGTTTATGGTGATAATCCTTATTATCGGGATATCCGAATTCCGGATGTCGAGATCGGCCAGTGGCGGCTGACCTACCAAAGCTATCTGCCCTATGAAGCCTTTGTTTATGATGATATCATGGTGGAACCCGATTTCAGGGAGATCCCCCGAATCGGGTTTTTCAATCAAGAGTTCCGATTCCCGGTTGTCATGGAACACGGCCATGAATGGATGGCTATCAAACCCAATGAGATTGAGACTATGCAGCCGGTTATTGATGCCGTCGAGGGGGATGTCGTTACCTTCGGCCTCGGCCTCGGCTATTTTACTTATATGGCCTCACTTAAGGAAAATGTCCGACACGTCACGGTTGTCGAACACGATTACCACGCTATCCGGCTTTTTGAAACGTCTATCCTTCCCCAGTTCCTCCATCAGGATAAAGTGGAGATTGTGACGGCTGACGCCTTTGATTATCTGGAAAACCGGATGCCCGGTAGGAATTTCGATTGCGCCTTTGTCGATCTATGGCATGATTTGTCGGACGGCCTTAATCCGTATCTCAAGTTGAAAAAACTGGAACGCTTCAACCGCCGGACAAAATTCTTTTACTGGATCGAAGACAGCTTACTTTCCGGATTTCGTTGGCAGATTTTTGATTGGGTAATCCAAAATGCCGGCTCCTATCATGAGATTCTTAAACTCCTGAGTAAACCGGTTTTGCAGCAACTCGCCGCCGCCGCCGTATCTCAGGATTGAGTTTTATTCGATTATGAATACCGTAATATCGTACCGTGAACTCAAAGGAGAACCAATCATTTATTCAATGTCATCTCTTTTCATTTGGAGGACTCGGATGATTTTTATGTCGTTTATCCTGATTCTGGGATTGTTTCTGATTCCGGCTCATCTGTCCGGAACTATCGGTTATTTCATCAATCCGGACAGCCTACTGATCGATCTGCTCGGATTGGCTATTGCTGCGATTGGAATCGGTTATGGAGATTATAAACCATTGATCAGTGGAATTCGGATGATTTTTTCATTCAAAAAGCAATCCGCTAAGAATCCGAAGGTCAAGACTGTGTTTGGAGCTTTAATCATAAGTACCATTGCCGTTGGTGTTTGTTCAACAATTCAGGGGATCTTTTCAGGAGTTTTTTCGGGAACGGATATCTCTTTATCTAAAACGGTTTCGATTGCCATGTTTACCACTGTATATAGTATTATTATCTCCGTTTTTTTGTTGTTTCCGGTCTATATCAGAAGCAGAGAATAGTAAAAAAGATTTGTCATGGCCGGCGGATGAATCGACGATACTTGGATTTGTTATGACATCGAAACGCTGTTGTTGCATCAATCTTCGATAATTTGATCCGGGTTGAATCATTGCTGTCTCATTGAATTAAACGGATTTCTGTTATGATTAACGTTTGCATGGTTTTGGGCGACTGTTAAATCAATCGAGGAGGTCAACGATGACTATAAAATCGGATCTATCAAATCATCAAGGCATTCGAATCATTGAACTCACTCCGGATACCATTGCCGATTACGGGGTTTGTGGTTATAAGGATATCGGCAAGCATCTCGAACTGAGACGGAAGGTTGACTGGTTTGCCAAATACTATCCCCTGGGACTCAGAATAAAGGCATTGATAACTCAGGAGGGCGGTTATCAGGGAATGATGGAATATATTCCCGGAGAATATGCTCATCGCCCTGTCTATGCCAGGGAGTATATGTTTATCCATTGTATCTTTGTGGGATTTAAAAAAGAGTTCAAGGGAAAAGGCTATGCCTCGGCCATGATTGACCAATGCATTGATGAATCGAAACAAGCCGGATTGAAGGGGGTCGCGGTGGTCACCCGTAAGGGATCATTCATGGCCGACCACACCATTTTCCTGAAAAAGGGTTTTGGGATTGTCGACCGAAGCAAACCTGATTTCGAATTGCTGGCCCTGAAATTAGATGAATCCACCGAATCCCCGTCATTCATGAAAATGTCGATGGATAAGTATTCCAAGGGGTTATTTGTTCTCAGGTCCCCTCAATGCCCCTATTCGGTAAAAAATGTCGATGCCATCATTAAAACCGCTAAGGCAATGAAGCTCGATCCGGTTCTGGTGGAACTGGATTCTCATGATACCGCCCAGCAATCCCCGTGTGCCTTCGGGACATTCTGTATCATCCATGACGGGGTGGTTTTAAGTCATCATCCCATTAGTAATACCCGTTTTGAAAACATCATCAAATCAAAGAAATAATCCAGGCGTCATCGGCATTCTTTCTTGGTGCTTTCGTACTCATTGGGTTCCTGTCTGCCTTGAGAGAATCATCGAATCTCCTGATCCACCACTGCCGGTGATACCCAACGCCTGGCCGGTTTGAAAGAATCCGGGAATTCATCGACGCCCAGTATAATGTTATCAAGGAGTTCGGAATGAAAGAGATTAACCTGCAAGAATGGAAACGAAAAGATCATTTTGCCTTTTTCCATCGAATGGATTATCCCCACTATAATGTTTGTTTCAACCTGGATATTACCGATTGCTACAACGTCATCAAGGCCAAGCGACTGCCTTTTTATCTGACCATGATTTATCTGTCCACGATCAGTGCCAACTCGGTGGAAGAGTTCCGATATCGCATCAGGGACGGGAAGGTATACCTCCACGACAGGCTTCATCCCTCCTTTACCTATCTGGCCGAAGACAGTGATTTGTTCAGGATGATCACGGTCGAAATGAATAAGGATTATGGTGATTTTATCGAAGCGGCAACCATGAAAATCCACAATCAAAAGGCCTATTTTGTAGCCGAAGATTTTATTCATCGGGATGACTATATCTATTATACAGCTTTGCCATGGATTTCCTTTACCCATTTATCCCATACCATCAATTTTAACAAAAATGATTCGGTTCCGCGATTGTCCTGGGGGAAATATTTTAAGGAGAATTCGAGAATGAAGCTGCCCTATTCGGTGCAGGTCAATCATGCTTTAGCCGATGGGATCCACATCGGGCGATTCATAGAGGAATTGGAGAAAAATCTGAGAGTATTCGGGACGAATGAGAATGGAATCTGAGCGTGAAGTATTGGTCATAACCGATATGGAAGGTGATTATGAAGGATCAGATTAAGGCGTTAGTGCTGAGTTTGGGGGCGGATGTGTGCGGAATTGCCGCTATGGATCGGTTTGCCAATACCCCGGCCGGATTTCATCCCCGGGATATTTTTCAGTCCTGCCGCTCGGTGATTGTATTCGGGGTTGCCCTTCCCAAGGGGTTGACCCGGATCGATCCCAGGCTGATATACGGTCATTTCAACTATCTGACTTGCCCTGAAACCGATCGGATCGCGCTGTTGACTGCCCGTGAGATGGAGAGGCAGTATGGCGGATATGCCGTACCTTTGCCTTCCGACACACCGTGTGAGTACTGGGATGCGGATAATATGGAAGCCCGGGGTTTGATCTCTATGAAACATGCCGCAGTATGGGCCGGACTCGGAACATTGGGCAAAAGTACCCTGTTGCTGAATGAACAATACGGTAATACCCTGACCCTGGGAGCCGTATTGAGTGAACTCGATCTGCCTTCCGATCCTCCGGCTGTCAATCTCTGTTTGGAAAACTGTCGTCTCTGTCTCGACCACTGTCCATCCGGAGCCCTGACCGGTGAGGGGGTGATCCAGCGAAAATGCAGGCTGCATACTTACGGAACTACGGCCCGGGGATTCGACACCGTCAATTGCAATATCTGTCGGATTATTTGTCCGATGCGCTTCGGCAAACCCGCAGGAGAATCCCCAGCCGTTTAACCGGATTCCATATAAAGAAAGAGAAAGGATGTTCCGAGTATGACGATTATTTTGTTGTTGATTGTTCTGATCATACTTACCTTTATTAATCTTGTGCTCTCATGGTTGAACAAACCAAAAAACGAGCTGGAAGACCTACGACCGGCGTTGATCAAACTCGATTCCAATCTGGCCAGGATTGATCCGCTGATCCGGGAAGAATTTACCCGCAATCGCGAGGAAAATCGAAACTCATTCAAAGAAAACAGGGAGGAGTTGAATAATGCGTTCAAACGATTGGGTGATAGCTTGACCGGAACCGTGACCGATCTCTCCAATGCCCAGAAAAACCAGTTCGATACCTTCTCCGATCAACTCAACAGTTTGGTGAACCTGTTTGATGACAAGACGGATAAGCTCCGAGAGCAATTGGCGATCTCCGCTAAAGACAATCGGACTGAACAAAGTGAATCCCTTAAGTCATTTCAGGATCAGTTTAATCAGAATGTCAAACAACTCAACGATCTTCAGAAACATCAATCGGAAGATCTGATCAATCGACAGGAGCAGATTAAAAAGGAGACCGAAGATAAACTGAAAGAGATCCGGGAAACCGTGGAAAATAAACTGACGCATCTTCAGGAAGACAACAATGTCAGGCTGGAAGAGATGAGAAGGGTCGTGGATGAAAAATTACAGGCAACGGTTGAAAAGCGATTTGCGGAATCGTTCAAACTGATCAGCGATCGATTGGAGCAGGTCCATAAGGGGCTTGGTGAGATGCAATCGTTGGCATCGGGTGTCGGGGATCTCAAAAAGGTGCTTACCAATGTCAAAACCCGGGGGAACTTGGGTGAAATTCAATTAGGAACCATTCTGGAGCAAATCCTTTCTCCGGAACAGTATGAACAGAATGCCGTCATCAAGGAAGGCAGCCAGGAACGAGTGGAATATGTCATCAAGTTTCCCGGCCGAAACAATGATGATCGCTCCCTCCTGTTGCCGATTGACTCAAAATTTCCCAATGAAGATTATCAGCGGTTGCTGGAGGTTTATGATAATATTGCCAATCTGAATCCCAAGGATGTTGAAGCAGTCTCAAGGCAATTTGAGAATTCAGTCAAAAAGAATGCCCGTGATATCCGGGATAAATATATCAATCCCCCGGTGACGACCGACTTCGCGATTATGTTTGTTCCGACCGAGGGATTGTATGCCGAGATCTTACGGCGTACCGGGTTGTTTGAAGTTTTGCAGCGGGAGTATAAAATCACGGTCGTTGGACCTACCAATCTGGTGGCTTTTCTGAGTAGCCTGCAAATGGGATTCAGAACCCTGGCCATCGAGAAACGTTCCAGTGAAGTATGGGAAATCCTGGGGGCCGTTAAAACTGAATTCGGAAATTTCGGTAGTGTATTGGAGAAAACCAAAAAGAAACTACAGGAAGCCACCAATGTGATTGATAAGGCCGGCATACGATCCCGGGCGATTGAACGCAAACTCAGGACGGTTCAGGAACTGCCCCGGGAAAAAACCGTCGCGCTATTGGGAGAAGCGATCGAAACTGAACAGGATAATGAACCGTTTCAGAGTGATGAAGAGCTCTAAGGTCTGACCGCAAGGGTTGATATCTTTTATGACAAGAATTATGAAAGGATGATACTTCGATGATTATTCATCTTGTGTTTCTGATTGCCGGGTTCATTCTGTTGGTTAAGGGCGCAGATTGGCTGGTGACCGGGGCTTCCGCCGTCGGACGTAAACTCCATATTCCGCAAATGGTCATTGGATTGACCCTGGTCGCATTGGGGACCTCTCTGCCGGAGTTTTTCATCAATATCATCGGCAGTATTGCCGGTAAGAATGACATCGTGTTGGGTAATATCATCGGTAGCAATATTTTCAATATTCTGCTGATTCTGGGCGTTTCGGCCGCTATTTATCCTATTAAAGCCGAAAAGAATACGGTCTATCGGGAAATCCCGTTTGTGATCCTGGTATCGGTCATCCTTTTTATCCTGGCCAATGACAGTCTGCTGGGCTGCAGCCAGTCGGTCATATCGCGCGGGGATGGTATCATTCTTTTCTTTTTCATGGGTTATTTTATGTTCTATCTGTATGGTATTTCTAAAAATGATGGAGTGGCTGATCATCCGGTCAAAGATTTGAGTGTAATCAGAATTAGCCTGAATATCCTGGCGGGTATGTTGGGGCTGATTATCGGTGGTAACCTGGTGGTGAATTCAGCGGTCAGCATCGCTCAATCCCTAAATGTCAGTGAAAAACTGATTGCGGTCACCATCATTGCGATCGGAACCGGTTTGCCGGAACTGTTCACCTCACTAGTCGCATCGATCAAGCATAACAGTGGCCTGGCCCTAGGTAATATCGTCGGGAGCAATATTTTTAATGTGCTGTTGGTAGTCAGCGCCAGTTCGATTGTCTATCCGATTGAAGTCGCTACCCGGGATTACCTGGTTGATTTTATCCTGCTGATGATCTGTTCGTTTATCCTCTTTGTTTCTATGTTTTTAGTCAAAAAATCAACCATTACCAGGAAAGAGGGTTTCTTTTTCGTTTTCCTCTATATTCTTTATATTGTATACAATGTCATGACCATCACTTATGCTTAAGAAACGGTCCGTCATAACCTCAGCGATCGGTTTTAGCGAGATCCGAGCAGGGTGAGGTTGAGATTCTGATGTGCTATAGGATTAGAATACCGGATAAGCTGTTATGAATCCGTTATGCCTTGTGAGGTGTATAATCTGATAGTAAATAGTCGATTGACCATGACTGAATCAGATCGTCAGTCATTTTTAACCCCAAGTATTGATAAACAGATAAGGAGATTTTCATGATCAGTACGACGATTTTTCCCGGACGGTATGTTCAGGGCAAGAATGCCAGAAAACGGTTGAGTCAGGAATTGGTGCGGTTTGGGACGAAGGGATTTGTGATTTGTGGACCTGTGATTTTCAAAGAGGTGATCCAGGATTTTGAACCTTATATGCAGGATGGGATCCAGGTTGTGATCGAGCGGTTTGGGGGAGAATGCTCGGATGAGGAGATTGAGCGCTTGACCGCGATAGTGAGAAATGGCGGCTTTCATTTTATTGCCGGCTTGGGAGGAGGGAAGGTGATCGATACGGCCAAGGCGGTGGCCGCGATCTGCAAACTGCCGATAGCCGGCATTCCGACCAATGCCTCGACCGATGCGCCATGCAGTTCGCTGTCCGTCATCTATACTCCTGACGGCACATTCAAGTATTGTATGATGCATTCCCAAAATCCGGATCTGGTATTGGTGGATACGGCGATTGTGGCCTCGGCTCCGGTTCGTCTGCTGGTCGCCGGTATGGGGGATGCCCTGGCGACCTGGTTTGAGGCTGAATCCTGCATGAAAAGCTTTGCCGCCAATATTACCGGGGATACGGGATCCATGTCGGCGTATGCGTTGGCCAGGCTCTGCTATGATACCCTGATTCAGTACGGAGAGCTGGCTAAATCCTCCTGCGAAGCCAAGGCTGTTACACCGGCCCTGGAACGGATCGTGGAAGCCAATACCCTGCTTAGTGGATTGGGATTCGAGAGTGGGGGATTGGCCGCGGCCCATGCCATCCACAACGGATTGACGGTGTTGCCGCAAACCCACCATTGCCTGCATGGAGAAAAAGTCGCAATTGGTACCCTGGCTTCACTCTTTCTGAGCGACAAATCCTCGGATATGATCGATGAGGTCTATTATTTCTGCGAATCGGTTGGACTCCCGACTACCCTGGAGGAAATCGGATTGGGCGATGTTTCGGATCCGGATCTGGCTAAGGTGGCTGAGGCATCATGTCACGTTGATGAATCGATCCATCACGAACCTTTTCCCGTATCCCCGGATATGGTGTTGGATGCACTCAAGGCGGCCAATGCCGAAGGAAAAAGAAGAAAAATCTGACACTAATAGAACCGGTTTTGCTGACTCATAATGGAATTGAATTGAATATGAAATGGAATCATCGATGAACGATAAAGACTTTAATTCTCAAAAAGTTGAACGACTGAATAATCCATTACGATCTAAAGAATTCCCGATAGATTTTGTGGTTGATACCGCTCCTATTGAAAACCCGAAAGTCATGGTTGATCTGGGAGCCGGAACAGCCTTTTTCAGTGTTCCATTGGCCCGGTTATTCCCGGATTGTAAAATTTACGCCTGTGATATTTCCGAGGCCATGATTGACTGGATAAAAACCAATATCATATCCCATGATACCAATATTATCCCGGTCAGAATCGAACCAAATCGTATTCCCCTGGAGGATGGGACGGCCGATTTTGTTTTCATGGTTAACCTGCATCATGAACTGGATGATCCGCATCTTACTCTCAGCGAGTGTTTCCGTTTGTTGAAACCAGGCGGGAAGATTGCCGTTTCGGATTGGAAAAAGGAAAAAACCGAGCGGGGACCTGCCATTGAATTGAGGTGTGATCCCGAAAAGGTGAAGGATCAATTGACATTGGCCGGGTTCAGTTCGATTCGGCTTTATCAAGATTTTCCCAATAATTTCATATTGTTGGCTGCAAAGGGAATGTGATCAGTCATTCGTGGAAGCTTGCCGCCGATTTAAAACGCGATGAATGGTGAGGGAGGATGAACCGTATGTCGGAAATGATTGCGTATTGCGGACTGGATTGCCTAACGTGTCCGATTTACTTGGCGACTCGTGTGGACGACAAGCAGGAACAGCTCCGTCTGCGGATGGATATTGCTACGATGAGTGCTGAAGAGTTCGGAATGGAGGTCACTCCGGATGAAGTTACCGATTGCGATGGTTGTCGCTCGGATACCGGCCGACTGTTTGCTCCCTGCCGGCGATGCACTATCCGCGCTTGCGCCGGGGAGAAAAAACTTGACAATTGTGCCTATTGTACTGAGTATGAGTGCGATAAGCTGACCGCGTTCTTTAAATACGCCTCCTGTGCCAAATCCCGTCTGGATTCTATTCATTTCACAATAAACGGAGTATAGGCCAAAAAATACGTTTTATTGTGTTGAGCAAATGCTCAAATAACTTGACAAATTGAATTTTATTGTGTATTGTATGGTCGAACTCTATATCAAGGAGATTGACCATGAAAAAGGTAGTGATTATCGGATCCGGAGTTTCAGGTTTAGCAGCCGGAATTCATGCCATTAAATCCGGATTTGAGACTCTGGTCCTCGAAAAGAATCCTGTACCGGGAGGAGAATGCACCGGATGGGATCGCCGGGGGTATCATATTGACGGCTGTATTCACTGGATGATGGGAACCCATCCGGATTCGGCACTGTTTCGGGCATGGTGTTCGGTTGGGGCTCTCGGTGATCAGGTAGAGGTTTACCAGCCGGACTGTTTCAATGCCGTTCAGATGGAGGGACGGATCGTTAAGCTTTATCGCGATCGGCACAGGTTTAGACAACAATTATTGGATCTGTCACCGGCCGATTCCAATCAGATCGATTTTCTCTGCCGGATGATCGAAGAATCGATGGATTTTCAAGATCCACCCATGAAAGCGTTTGATTTGATGAATGGTTATGAAATTATCAAGACTGTGTTGAGCATGAGAAAAAAGCGTCGTGTTATGAAATCGATGTCAATGTCGGTTGAAGACTATGTTAAACGTTTCAAAAGCCCCATCATAAGACGGATGGTGATGAATGTCATCCCTCCTTTTTACAGTGCCTTTGTAATGGCTTTCACCCTAGGCAGTTTCATGTCCGGTAATGGGGATATTCCCATGGGGCGATCGAAAGCCATGAGTTTACGGATGGTTGAACGATTCAAAGCATTGGGAGGAACTTTGGAATTAAGCTGTCCGGTCAGGGAGATCATTGTGGATTATGGGCGGGCTTCAGGGGTTACTACAGCAGAGGGTCAGATCATTTCTGCCGATTATATTATACCATCCTGCAATATTCATCATACTATGGAGGATTTGCTGAACAGTCGATACCGGATTCATGATCTTGATAAAATGGATCGGCATCCGGAGTCATATCCGATAGAGACGTGTGTATTGGCGGCCTTTTCCCTTGATCGGGAACTGCAGGATTTCCCGCATAGCCTAGCCGTGATCACATCAGCGTTCGGTTTTGAGGATTCGGAAAGGGATACGATTTTGATTGGTTCCTATTCGGATCAATCCGGATTCGCCCCATCCGGAAAATCGGTGATTACTGTAATGCTGAATGCGAACTATGACTGGTGGAAGGAAAAACGGCGTGATCTGATCGAGTACCGGAAAGAGAAAAATAGAATCGGCTGGAAATTGATGGAAATCATGGAGCGAGAAATCCCGGAATGGAAGGGTGGTTTGGAGCTACTGGATGTTGCGACGCCGATTACCTTTGAACGCTATTGCCATGCGTACCGCGGGGGATATATGGCCTATGCGATTACTCCCCATTCCGGAATAGGGATGCTGCCGGGCAGAATCGGGAAGATTCGGAATTTGTTTCCGGCCGGACAAAGCATGATGATGCCCGGGGGCCTTCCGGTAGCCTTGATATCCGGTATATATGCCGTTCAACGGATTTGTGCAGCCGAAAAAATCAAATGGAGCCTGTGATTGATGGATGAAATGCTGGAAAAAGAAAACCGAAGACTCCATCTGCTCCATGTCTGCCTGAGACTGTTTGTTCGTCAGGGATATGAAGGGACAACGACCCGGGATATCACCCGCGAAGCAGATATCAGTACCGGACTGTTATTCCATTATTTTCCGACCAAAAGTGCTGTGTTGGATGAAATCGCCCGTATTTCATGCAATGGAATCCTCCCCATCAATCGCCTGCTGAAATCCGGTCAACCCCCGCTCATTTTATTCGAAACCATTTCCCAACGTATTTTTGCCTCGTTTCATGATCCGTTTTATACTCATTTGTTTTTAATGGCCAATCAAATCAAAACGATCGGCTCCATTCCCGCGTCATCCAAATCCATTCTGGCCACTTACGACAATATCAGTGACAGCCTTCCTCCGATTATTCAGGGTCAACATGTCGGACAGATTCGAAAGGGAAATCCTAATGCCCTGGCGCTGGCTTTTTGGGGTTCGATTCAGGGGATTGCTGAATCTGTAGTCTGGTATCCGGAAATTCCCATCCCCGATCCGGATTGGGTGGTGGATATTTTAAGGGGGTAATGGTCACTGTATCAAGAATTAAATCGTTGATTCCAGTTCTGGGCCGGAGCCTCGGATCATTCTGGGGGGGGGAGTCGTCTTTTCAGGTAATCCAAGTGTAAATTGGTATTCCGATTTTAAAAATAAAGCTTGATTTTTATCTCATTATCAGATATGATTATGATAGTGAATTAGAGTAATCCGGACTATTTCCGGCATAATCGGCAGCGTGCCGATGTCTGAAACCCGGTGATGGTTTAATGAGATAGGATCGAACAATCTGAGTGTGGAGGTCACACCATGAGCTATGTCTGTGACGATCTTCGAAAGGATCATGACCTTATTTTGTCTGCTTTGGAGATCTTGGAACGTATCGTTGAATCGATCGATCGAAATGAAGCGGTCGAGATGGGGGATCTGAAAGAATTGGTCGGCTTTTTTCGATTATTTGCCGATAAGTGCCATCATGGTAAAGAAGAAGGCTTGTTGTTTTCCAAAATGGAAAAGGCTGGAATCCCGAAGGAAAACGGTCCGCTGGAACAGATGCTGATCGAGCATGCCGAGGCCAGAAAATATTTACGCCGGATGGAAGAATCGATCGGGATGATCATTCAGGCCGAGCAGTTTGACAAAGCATCGGTTAGTTATATCCGTCTGATGCGGCGTCATATCGATAAAGAAAATCAAATTCTGTTTCCTCTGGGCGATCAACGGATTCCAATGGAGAAACAGGAAAAACTGCAGCGTCAATTCAAAGACTTTCAGGAGAGTGTAATCGGCTCGGAAACCCTTGACCGGTATCATAAGCTTTTAGATCGGCTTAACCCGCATGATAGTCAACACTCATGATCCAATGGCCGGCTGCGGGGAATAATTTGGCTGTACAAAATCCTTATTTTATTATCAGTCTGTTACCCGGCTACTACAGGAATGATCTGATTTCAGATTTACAATACTAACGATGAGATGATGATGCTTGACACTCATTGGAATGGATACCCGCGATCGATCCTTTCGTTGAGCTGTCGGTTTATGGTTCTATGGTTAATGATTGTGATGCTCGGCATTTCATCATTGTCCGCCGACAATCATTCACCTTCCAATGAGTTTATATTTTCGGCCGATTTGAAACTGAGTACCGAAGAAAAACGGGTCGATTCCTGTTTGAATGGAATGCGGAAGGAGTTACTGAGCCGCAAAGGTAAAAACTGGACTTTTTTTAACTCTTTTATACGATGTAGGCAGGAGATCCAACAGGAGAAACTTTACCAGATTTTTAAAATGATGCCCAAAGGCGGCTTACTTCATATCCATGAATTGGCGATCGGCGATGTCCAATGGATTCTTGATCGGGCTTTTTCAATACCGGAGTGTTGGATCTACTGGGATGAAGATTCGGATAGCACAGCATTAGGGCAATTGGCTTTTTTCCTTAACCAGCCGATTCCTCCCGGGTGGTTTTCAATTCGGGAACTGTCTCTTCTCAATCCGGAGCTCAGAAAAGAGCTTTACCGGTTGTATACGATCGGACCGGAAGATGAAGAACAGCCTAATCTTCGAGCCGAATTAGTAAGGATTGAGCAGCGGATTGAGCGATTCATTTCATATCGCCCAGTATTCATCGATTATTTTCAATCCGGCCTCGAAGCTCTGGCCATGGACGGAATTCAGCTGGTGGAATTGAGAACGACGCTTGATCCGGTTCTCAATGAAGATGGGAGCTATATACGAGATGAATCTATCGTGAAGCTCTACCAGACTATCGCGGCCAATGTCAAGCAAAGCTTCCCTCTGTTCGATTTTCGCCTGATTGTCTGTGCCGAACGGAAATCCTCTCTGGAGGAGGTTCGTCGCCAGGTTGAAAAAAGTAATCATTTGAAATCTCTTTTCCCGGAGATGATCGTCGGCTTTGACCTGATTGGAAATGAAGATCATGAACCGCGGACTATTTTTTTTACCCCGGCCCTGGAAATGGGCCGGATCCCGTTTTTCCTCCATGGAGGAGAAACCGGGGCCGCCGATAACAATAATGTCCGGGATGCTCTTGTTTTCAATGCCCACCGGATTTCGCACGCCCTTAACCTTTATTACTTTCCGGGATTGGAAAAACGTCTGATTCAGTATCAAACGTTGCTGGAGCTTTGTCCAGTCAGTAATCTGGCGCTTCATTATGTTCGGGATCTTCGCTTCCATCCGGCATCAGGTTATCTCCAACGTGGGGTTCAGGCTACTCTTGGCTCAGATTATCCGGCTTTCTTTCAGTCGCGGGGGCTGACCGATGATTACTTCGTTGTTTATCTGGCATGGGGACTGGATCTGAGATCCCTGAAAAAACTGATGGAAAATTCCATTACCAACAGTGGATTGCCCTGGTCCTACAGGAACCATCATCTCCGATTGTTTCGTCAAAACTGGATGGATTTTATCCATTTGATTAATCAACTGTCTTCCAAGTGATTCTATTGTTTGGCTTATAATAGAAAATCCGTCTGCCCGTTGTAAAGCTGACTAATGGATTTCATGATCCATGAAGCGAGTGAGCTTTTTTTATCAGGAGAGAAATAGAATGGAATCTGTTTTGCTGTTGGGAGATCCTCGATTGAGGACCGTCTCCCAAAAAATCGAGGATTTCAATCGCAATGAATTACATCGATCGATCAGCCGTCTACAAAATACACTCGAGGAATTCCGCCGAATTCATGGCTTCGGCCGGGGAATTGCCGCCCCGCAGTTGGGCATCGATCTTAGGATGATCGCCATTAATCTGGGATTAGGGTCCCAAATGATCATCAATCCGGTGATTACCCGGAAGGCTGAAACCATGTTCCGATTATGGGATGATTGTATGTCATTCCCGAATTTGCTGGTCAAAGTGCAACGTTGTACCTCCATCAGCCTTCGCTATCAGGATGAATCGGGGCAGGTGCAGTACTGGAACGAACTGAATCGCGCTGAATCCGAATTGATGCAGCATGAGATCGATCATCTGGATGGAATTCTGGCGGTCGATCGCGCTATTGATCGGCAAAGTCTGGTCTGCCGATCCGAATATGAACGGAATCGAGACTATTTTATCCGCCAGGTGGATCACCAAAT
This sequence comes from Candidatus Delongbacteria bacterium, assembly GCA_017997825.1. GTDB lineage: Bacteria > JAGOEH01 > JAGOEH01 > JAGOEH01 > JAGOEH01 > JAGOEH01. Next base: position 18,329 of record JAGOEH010000040.1, read on the forward strand.
GGAACCGGAATTGAATCGTGCCTGAAAGTAGTATGTTGAAGAAAAAAAGGATTGAAAGAATAGGATAGAGAATATAGTGGAGAACTCCATAAAGGCATATGATCCAAAACGACCTCTCATATCTATTCATATACCGAAATGCGCCGGCTCTTCGTTTTCCGATGTGCTGAAGCTATGGTTCAAAAAGGGCTATCTATGTCACTACCACAATGGAAAAACCAATACACATCCCCCAAAACATAGATTAGAAGAAGGATTTTTTAGAAAACGACAGCGCCAAGGATTATGCATCCATGGCCATTTCGACAATTATATCGGCAATGGTGTGCGCAATTATTATCCGGGCGCGGACCAATTCATTACCGTCATGCGAGATCCTTTTGACTTGCATGTATCAACTTACTTCTATGTTAAGCGAGAAGCACATTCGAATGGCGTGGGCGCTTACCGATCGGGAAAACTTCATCCAATTATTGAAAATCAATGGAATCTCGTTGATTTCCTTGAAAACATCAAAAAAAGCTATCTTCTACGTTTCTTGCCGCCTGAAATTACGCAAGATAATTATGAAACAATCCTTGCGAGTCAGTTTCTGTATATCGGTATTTCGGAACAACTTCAAAAATCGGTTGACATACTGGCATCTATTCTTGGATTCCAGACGGTTCGAGTGCCGGTGAAGAACGTTTCTGAATGGAACGAAACAATACCCGATGGCGCCAGGGAGGTGTTTGAAAAAAACAATCCACTGCAGGTTGCAATTTATAAATATGCATATCATCACTGGGGTAATAGTGAATAGCAACCACAGTATGCCATTAAAACAGTCCCTGGATTGATACCAGTATCATGCATGTGGCCGGCCAATGGATTCAACCATCTTTTAAAGGGAGTTGTATGAGAAGCCGTCTTGTTTTTTTTCTACTAGTCGTGTTACAATCGGGGGGGCTTCTCCTGGCCGAACCCGGAATCGTCAAAATCAATTCCGATCTTGAAATAATCAGGATTTCGGATCATGCGTTCATTCACCAATCCTGTGCCAGCTTGCCAAAATTCGGCCGATTCTCTTCCAATGGCCTGATTCTGGTTGATCATCATCAGGCCTTATTGCTGGATACTCCGGTTACGGATTCTCTGACCCGGGATCTGGTCTCTTGGATTGAGGATTCTTTGCATGCCCGTCTGACCGGATTCGTTCCCAACCATTGGCATGATGATTGTATGGGTGGATTGGGTTTTTTACAGAGCCATCACGTCAAATCCTATGCCAACCAGATGACGATCGAGATTGCTGAATCCCGAAATATTCCGGTTCCGGACAGTGGATTTCAGGATTCTCTCAGGTTGCAGGTGGGAGAGATTTCGGTTTTGTGTTATTATCCGGGAGCGGCTCATTCCATGGATAATATTGTGGTCTGGATCCCCTCGGAAAAAATCCTGTTTGCCGGATGTATGGTCAAAAGCATCGATTCCAAGAGCCTTGGAAATACGGTTGATGGCGATCTTCGCGCTTATCCTGAAACGCTTGATAGAGTGGCGGCCAAGTTTCACGATGCGCAGATTGTAATTCCCGGTCATGGGGCGTGGGGAGGAATGGAATTGATCCGGCATACCCGGAGGTTAATTCCTTGAATGAGGGCGTGGGTCATAGATATCAAAATCGAACCGCTGGATTTGCGACAAAATGCTCTCATGGAGCTTCCGCTTTAGGCGGATAAATCGGAATTGCTGGTCAGTAAGTATCTCAACGGATTTATGAGAATGGTATCGAATACCGGGACATGATTCGTCTGCGAATGGATCTGTAGCCGGAGTCATCTGTTAAACATTAGTTCATTCAAATGGGATCGGAAAGAGAAGAGCAGGAGAGATAATGAATCAGACCGAATGAGTGTAGGTTTTGAAAAAAACAGATTCCATGATTGGATGAGGAAATCTACTGGCTTGATGATCATTGATTGAACGGATGAGCTGATATGAAGTCATTCATCATCATTTTCACTCTAAGGAGGGCATCTATGAAAAATCCGGCCGTTGTTTTCCTGTCATGTTTGATTCTGTTGTCTTTTCCGGGTATCGGTGAGTCCAAAGATCAGGATTTTTTCGATTTTGATCCGGATATCCGGTTGTTTACTACCTATGCCTTTATGAATGCTGCCGGATATGACCACGACTGGAATGCATCGATGCATCCGATCCGCGTTGAAGTCCGGGCATGGCTGGACTCGGTTCTGAGTAATGAATACAAAAACAAAATTCATGAGATATTCACTACTTGGGGGGGAGGGGACTTTTACGGTTATGGGTTCTATGCCTTATATCTCAAAAATGCTTCCGATTCGGACATGATCTGTTATCCATGTAATTTTCCCGAATATGAAAAACTAAACGGATATAACTGCATTCTGAAGGAGTTTTATGCTAAAGCCGGAA
>JAGOEH010000255.1 GCA_017997825.1 Candidatus Delongbacteria bacterium
GCCTTCATCGATCATTTTCTTCATTTCAGTGATAAATTCATCATCGGGATGGGCAAACAGCAGGCAATCACCACCGGATTCCAGGAATTCGGCGCAAGCTTGGTAATAATTCATGTATCCGCAGAATCCACTCATGTTGACCGCATCCGACATGATGATGCCCTCAAATCCCAGTTTTTCCCTGAGCAGATCGGTCAGAATCCTTTTGGATAAGGTGGCGGGTCTGTAAAGTCCAGATGTTTTGTCGGGAGTATCATAACACGGAAGGGCGATATGACCCGGCATGATGGCCTTGGCGCCTTGATCGATCAAATGGCGGTAGATCAATCCGAATGATTGATCCCATTCCCCGCGGTCAAGAGGATTGACAGCGGTTGTCAGATGCTGATCGTTAACGCAGTACCCGTCACCCGGGAAATGCTTCAGGGTGGCGATCATTCCGTAATCCTGGAGTCCCTGCCAATAATTACCCGCGTAGGTCAGCACAACCCGGGCGGTTTCGCCCGCGCTGCGGATGGAGGTGATCGGTGAATCGTGATAACCCGCAATATCGACACAGGGACCGAAGGTCCAACTGAATCCGGCGTTGCGTCCTTCAACGGCCGCGCAAGCCCCCATTTGATAAGCCAGTTTAGGATCATGGGATTGCATGGCGGCCCGCATCGATGGGAAGGCCGTCGTTCCTTTGAGGGCGGTACCCGGACCGCATTCCATATCCGTGACGAACAGGGTCCGGGATCCGCCAGAATTGATTTTGGTGATCAGATCATGGGCTTTGTCACGGGTAGTCGGATGAATAAAAACACTCAGGGTATGGGTGATTGATGGATCATGATCAGCCACCAGATTGGGACAGGTCACGCAGCGTAATAATTCTTCAAGTGACAGGGCTTCGGCCTCGGCTTTCAAAACCGGATCATCGATCAATCGATATTTCATGACTATCCTTCTTGTATCTCCCAACGACCCTTTTTAGTGGAACCGATATGCCGGATTCGTCCTTCTTTTCTCAACCGATCAAGATGATACTTTATCCCATCTTCGGTCAACATTACGGCTTTGGCCAACTCTTTTCGGGTTATGGAAGGATTTGACCGGAGCCATGCAACAATTTTTTCTTGGGTAGTTTCTTGGGTAGTTTCTTGGGTAGTTTCTTGGGTAGTTTCTTGGGTAGTTTCAGATATTAAAGAATTATCAGTAACCGATAAATTGTAATTAAGAATAGACAAATACTTTTTGGAAAAAAGGAATTCGATACTAAAATCCCCGGCAGAGAAATTGATTTTGGGTTCAGGAATACCAGCTATACGACACGCATCAATCATTTGCTGAATGCCACGTCCCCAGGATTCAATTTCACCCGCTCTGAAAAATGTATTGGCAATAATTGGATTATAGGGTCTTGAAGAATGAGATTGAAGCAGTTTCTCTACTGTCCAGTGATTAGGAAGCTCTCCCGGATTCCATATGATTAATCTATCAGCATAAACCCGAATCTGAATGGGAGATCCTACAGCATAGTCACGATGAATCAATGCATTAAGAACAGCTTCCCGCAATGCCTGTTCAGGTATAGGCATAATCTCGATCCGGTGTATACCTTGATAACTGATGGCGGCCTTCAGATACTTGGAAGTAATAAAATCCATTGTTTTTTGAGCCTGAGTAAACAAGTCACCATGAATCTCATCCTGATAGATCAATTCAGATTCAGAACGGAAATAACCAATCTTTACAAACGCATTGATAAATAACTGATCGGGATCGGGATGGAATAATAGGATAGCTGCCCGTCTTAAATATGAACCATCTATCAAATGAAGCTTATCCATGAGAGCTTGATCCGGCTCTCGTAATAAATTAGTATCCACTCTCTGCCCTTGTTTTGCTAAGGTGCGAAAAGTGTTTATAGCCAATGGAGAAAGATCGCTAATTCCAATATGAGGAACAGGGACGTCATCCCAGGTCCGTCCTAACTTATGTAATAAAAATCGATCTAAATCCGCACCTTTGAGTACTTGGTTGGTGCTTCCGCTTCTAAAATAATAGTTTCCTTTATAGCTAATCGGACTGGGATATGGTTCTACCACAATCTCAATTATATCGTTATCTGCTTCTTGCTTAAGATTGACCATAACTTGTATTCCAAGCATGTCACGAATTTTATTAGGCAAAACCTCAATCAACTTTTTAGCATTTGATATGCCGATGGCATGATTCACGTCATTCTTTCCGATAAACAACTTTCCGCCACCAGCATTGGCAAAACCACAAATCCACTTTATATATTCATCACGCCAAGATTCTTTAAACTCAATATTCTGGTTTTCTTGCATATTTCTATTTCTATAACTTTATTTTGATCGGTTCAATCCAATTCTTCGCATTAAAATCAACAGCCATAAAACAAGAAATATTGTCACTAAAAAAAGGATCAACACTGATAATTTCTTTTCCTGAAAGATGGTTTACAATTATCTGATCAGTTAAAGGGATGAATTCCATTTTGCTAAAGTCTTCAAATCTATTATCCATAAGGTAAATAGGCATCATCCTGGTTCAAATCAGAGGATTCCTTACATATATCGGTGTACATTCTTACTACAGTAACATAATAAAGCCAAATCGAAATGTCAAGATAAACCCTCTAACAAAATGAGACACTTGATACTTAGCAATCGTGATACCATTCATTGGCCTGACATTCCCATTGATGCCGATCACTCAGGGTAGTCATTGTTCCAATTGATCCAAAACCATCTGTTCATAATCGGGTTTGAAGTCGATTATGATACATTTTTTATATAACTCGATCAATTTATTCAGCTCATTTTTCCTGTCTGATTTTCGATAGACCTCTGCCAGGTTCAGAAACGCAGAGGAATACCCGGATATCACAATCCCGGAAATACGAGGAAAATCATTGTTTTTGATCGTTTTATAACGGCTCAAGTTTCCGGAATCAATCAGCTTTTCGATGGCTGATGCATCATAAACATAGTCGGAGTCCTGGGTTTTAATGGGAAGCAATTGGGAAACCAATCCGCGATTCTGAAAATGATCCTCCAATCCGCCATAGAAGATTGGGGACGCAAAATTGGAGAAGAAAATGGGGCGCTTATCAAAATTATCCTCAACGATCTGCAATAGAACAGCCCGTTGAGGGCTAAGATAGGTCCGTTTTTTAGCCTCTTCGCCTTCAATCTTGGAATGCATTCGTTCCGACGTCAGATCGGGATCGACAGTCCATGCCATGTGGTAATCCTCAGGCAGACCGAATTTGAGTTTGTCGCCGGACGAAACAGAGATAGCTACCTCGGTCGATTTCCATTTGAAGGGATGGATATCCATGATTTGGTGTTCCGTGAGACTGATACTTACACTACGGACACAGTTTTTCAATCCATTTTTCAGAAAACTGACATACCACGGTCGGTCGATATTGCCGATGGGGATCACCGTTACGTCGTTCCTGAAGTTTTGGCATAATTGCAGATAGGAGCAAATATCGAAATCGGCATTACCGCCGGTGAAAAGGATAGCATTTTCTTCACAGTTCATCAGAATATTTTTCCCGAACTCGATCAGCCAATCCGGATATGCCCCTTTTTGGTAGGCGAGTTGATAATAATATTTTAGCTTGTCGGCATCATTATTCTGCATGGCAATAAAAGCGTTACCGCTGCATTCGGCCCCATAAAAATACTTGGCATCTCCATAATCAGGATTCAGTTCAAGGGCTTTGTCAAGATAGTTAAAAATTTGTTCGGAATAGGAATAATCATATCCGCCCAAGGGACGGCTATCATAGGCTCTGTAATGATTGAACCATCCGAGATAATAATAGATTTCGGCATCCTGGGGTGATTCCTTGAGCGCCTTTTCAAGCCAATCGATGGCCTGGGTGTAATGTTCATTCTTGAATTCTTCCAAAGCTTTTTCCTTCGATGATTTCTCCTGAGAGAAAACCACCGATACCATCAGCAACAAAATCCAGATAATGCTGAACCACCTCCGCATTCTCTTCTCCTTTAATAATTACGAAGTTTTATCCTCTCAACTATGATCATCCTGACAGATCCCCGAGAAAAGTGGACTGAATCAGTATTCATATCATTTCTAATAAACCTGATTGAAAGACGTAAGGTTCCATTTATTGCACAATAATTATGAGCATCCGGAACCGGAGTGACGAGGATGGCAAAATCCGATCGGCCGAGATACCGGTGATTTGAATTGCAGCTCTTCCATCAGCATGGCCCGGATGGTGTCATAATGAAGGGGTAGGTTCATA
>JAGOEH010000256.1 GCA_017997825.1 Candidatus Delongbacteria bacterium
GCCGATCCAGCATGTCGGCGCTAATGGAATTATGGATCTGGACACCCAGACGGACCGGATAATCGGCCAGCCATTTCCGGGCTTCATCCAGTTTGGCCTGGTAATTATCGGGATTAAAACAGATACTACTGTATTCGAGTGTAATCATAGTCAACCTCTGAATCAAACGATGATGACAAGGGATCGATACGGTGGGACCATGATGAGGTGGGGGTTCAGGTTGCCGAAGGCCGGAGTCGAACCGGCACGTGGTTTGAGCCACGCGGGATTTTAAGTCCCGTGCGTCTACCAGTTTCGCCACTTCGGCAATTTCATAATCCAGGCGACACCCGGATTCGAACCGGGGGATAAAGGCTTTGCAGGCCTCTGCCTTACCACTTGGCTATGTCGCCATAAATAAAAAAAAGCGGGAAACGGGACTCGAACCCGCGACGGCTACCTTGGCAAGGTAGAGCTCTACCAACTGAGCTATTCCCGCATCGATCAGTATATAATATATTCGCTCTTGAAAAGCAAGCTTTTTTTATCCGGGATCCGTTTTTTTTTCAATCGCCTTCATCTCCCAGTATCTCCAAATGCTGAAAGAGTGAATTCATTCGGATCACCTCAAAAATCTCCAGCAAATGCTGAGAGACATTGATGATCCGGATCCGTAAGTCGTTGCGTTCTACCCGGCGGAGAAAGGCAATGAACATTCCGATGGTTGAACTATCCATAAACTGGCAGTTGATGAAATCTACCGTGATCAACTTGAGATCACCATTCTGCCGGAATTGGTTCAGCAGCTCCCGCAGAAACGCGTTCTGCGGGTACACCATATCGGCCGGCAAGCGCAGAACGGCGTGCTGAGGAACCGGATAGTACAGTGAATAGCGGTCAGCCATATCAACCGTCATGGTTAAATCGGACGAAGTCCGGTCGGTCGCCCGCCGCGGCCGGATTCATTTCTGGGAGCGGTCTCGGTCGACGTTTCTCTGACCGAAGTCTCGTCGAGTTTGAACTTATTGATCAAATGGCGCAATGACTCGGTATTGTTGGATAATTCCTGGGTGGAACTGTTGAGTACACCGACCCGCTCGGAATTCTTATTGATAATCTCAGTGATATTGATCACATTGGACGAGATCAGTTCCGATGCCTTCGATTCTTCCTGTGCCGCCTGGGCAATCGTTTTGATCATATCCAGCACGATTTTGATCCGCTGGTTGATGTCGGAGAGTGAACGCCCGGCTTCGTTACTGGAGGCTACCCCGCGTTCGACATACTGGGTTCCCAGCTCGGTCGATTCAACAGCCTGAGCCGTGTCTTTCTGGATGGAATTGATCATGTCCGTGATCTCTTTGGTCGCATTGGTGGTTCGAACAGCCAGCTTACGAACCTCATCGGCTACGACCGAAAACCCGCGTCCCTGTTCCCCGGCCCGGGCCGCTTCAATCGCGGCATTCAACGCCAGCAAATTGGTCTGGTCAGCGATATTGTCAATGACCGATATCACCTCCCCGATCTCATCGGAACTCTTGCCCAGGGTTTTGATGATCTCCGCCGCATTATGGACGATCTCAGCAATCCGTTTCATCTCTTCGATCGCCTTATCCACTACCACCGTTCCCTTGACCGAGATATCCGCCGCCCGATCCGCTTCATCCGTCACATGATTGGCATTGGTGCTGGTTTCCATGATGGTAGCCGTTATCTGTTCGATCGATGAGGCCACCTGATGGATCTGATGACTCTGGCTTTTGGATTCATCGATCATCTGGGCTGAAATATCATTGATCAATACCACCGATTTATCGACCACATTGACATTGTCCCGGATCTGAGCGATGATCTGCTTCAACTGATCCACAAAGATATTGAACCAATTGGCCAATTCCCCGAACTCATCCTGGGTATTGAGACTGATGGTCTGGGTCAGATCGCCTTCTCCCTGGGCAATATCTTTAATCCGGTCGATAATGGTATGGATCGGGTTGGTCACCATCCGGCTGATATAAACACTGAACAACAGGGTGATGATCAGCATGATAATCGAGGTATAAAGCGTCAGCCTAAAGTTCTGCTGATAGGAACGGATGGTCTCCTCCAGGCTGTACCCGATCATAATGGTGCCCAGTTTCTTCTGGTTGCTGTCAAATACAGGTTGATAAACCAAGAGTTGTTTATCATTTTCCTGGTACTGGATGTCGTTGATTGCATCCAGGTTCTTGGCTTCCACACTCAGACTGTCGTCATTCAATCCGGTGAACCGTTCATGATTGGCTGAAAACACAGTGGCAAACTTAAATTCATCAATCTGTTTGAGCAGATTCAACGCGTCCTTAATGGTAGTTTCGTCGGAGAATTCCAGCCCGGCTATGGTAGCGGAAGCTGTCATTTTGGTAATGGCCGCCGCTTTGTTGTAGACAAAGCTCATGCACTGTTTTTTGGATTGATTGGGGAAATAGAGGATGATAAAGAGGACAATCAGGACATTGATTCCCACCAACCAAAGCGTCAATTTGGCTTTAAATGAAACGCGGCCTAACATGCTTCCTCCTTTACATAGTTATCATGACGTAACAAATCCTGAACTATCCGGATGACGACCGGTACCGCATCATCGATTCGTACCCGCTGAACCTCTTTGGTTCGACGGAGCACAATCTCCACCTCCTGGTTTTTGAGACTCCGATCTCCCAGGTTAATCCGAACCGGAATCCCGATCAGATCAGCGTCTTTGAACTTAAACCCGGGAGACACATTGCGGTCATCGACTAAAACCTGATAACCGGCTTTTTCGAGTTGGCCGGAGATCTGAGAGGCCAGCTCCATGGCTTGCGGATTCTGGGTATTGAGGGGGAGTATTGTGATATCGAAGGGAGCGATCCCGATCGGCCAGATAATTCCATCTTGATCATGGTTCTGCTCGATCACCGCCGCCAATGTCCGTCCGACGCCGATTCCGTAGCATCCCATCAACGGGGTTACTTCTTGGCCGGACTGATCGGTGACGGTGACCTGCATGGCTTTGGTGTACTTGTCGCCCAGCTTGAAAATATGACCGACTTCAATCCCCATATAAATATTGAGGGGCCGGCCGCACTGCGCACAAACCGAATCATGATCCACCCGGTTCAGATTATAATAGCTGAGATCCGGCAAATCCCGGCTGGGTGTGACATTTTTCAGATGATAATGACTTTGATTGGCACCGGTAATTCCATTGGTAACACCACGCACCGAATGATCGGCATAGACCGGGATAGTTTCTTTCAGATTCAGGGGACCGGCATACCCAACGTCCGCTCCGGTTACCTGCGTCACGGTTTGGCTGTCGGCTAACTGGAGATTGACGGCCTTCAGCAGGTTTTTCAGCTTGACTTCATTGATTTCCTTATCACCCCGGATCAAGACCATCACCGGCTGATCATCTGCCCGATAGATCAGAGACTTGATGAATTTCTTGGGGGTTATCGTGAAAAACTCTACCAGCTGCTCGATACTGTGGACATCCGGGGTATGTACCGTTTCAAGCGGATCAAGGATGGCATCGGCGGCTGCAACATCAAGACGGTCATCGGCCGTCTCCATGTTGGCTACATAACCGCATTCGCAGGTTACAATCTCATCCTCTCCCACTACACTCTCGACCATGAATTCTTCACTGCTGTCGCCTCCGATATCCCCGGAATCGGCTTTAACGGAAACCGTTTTGAGACGGCATCGCTGAAAAATGGTGTAATAGGCCTGCTGCATCTTTTTATAGGACTGATCCAGGCTGGTTTCATCCAAATCGAAACTGTAGGCATCCTTCATCAGAAACTCTTTGGCCCTCATCACCCCATAGCGCGGCCTGATCTCATCCCGGAACTTGGTACCGATCTGATAAAAATTGACCGGTAAATCCCGATAGGAGTGAATCTCATTCCGGAACAGATCGGTAAAATTCTCCTCATTGGTCGGACTCAGGATCAGCATCCTGTCATGCCGATCTTTCAGCCGCATCAGTTCCTGCTTATCGGGATTCCAGCGGCCGCTTTCCTGCCATAATTCCATCGGAACCAGCAGAGGAATGCTGAATTCCAAAGCCCCGGCCCGATTCATTTCCTGCCGGATCACCTCGGAAATCCTGATTAACGCTTTATATCCCATCGGCAAATAAACATAGAGTCCGGAACCGACTTTGCGAATCAGGCCGGCTCGCAGCATCAATTGATGAGATGAAATAACGGCTTCGGCAGGAATCTCTTTCAAGGTCGGTATAAAGTAGTGGCTTCGCAGCATGAATGATAC
>JAGOEH010000257.1 GCA_017997825.1 Candidatus Delongbacteria bacterium
ATCATCATCACCGGCTATCCCTCGATCGACACCGCCATCAATGCCATCAAGCAGGGCGCAACCGACTATCTGATCAAGCCGATCAATCTGGAAGAGATTCTGATAAAAGTCAACCGGATCGTGGAGGAAAACCAGATCAAAAAAGAATCCTTCATGCTCAAACACTTGACCAAATTTTTGGAGCTGACTTACCGTCTGAGTATCGATTCCAACCTGATCCGAATTCTCAGCGAGGTGGAGCATTTCATCAAGGAATTGATCAACTATGATGGCATCTTTCTGTATATCGATTTCAAGAATGAGATCGGCCTGGAATTCAAGGAGCAGATTTCCAATTCCTTTTCATTTCCACCGGATGAATGTGACAAGCTGAAGGGAATCATCCGGAATGCCAAGCAGGCGTTGTTTTTTTCGGCCAATGAGAAGACGTTTCCGCACTTGATCCGGGATCACCGCAAGACTCATTTTGGTCTGGTGCCGCTGAAAAGTTACAGCAACCATTACGGCGGGATCATCATCATGAAGGTGCTGATTCCGTTTACCGATCTTTACAAGCAAATCTTGAAGATGCTATCCAGTCATTTATCCTCGATAGTCGAAAACTGTCTGTTGAACCGCACCATGCATCTGAACTATCTGTCCACGATTCAGGCATTGGCGGAGGCGGTGGACAAGAAAGACCAGTTTACCCATCATCATTCCCGTAACGTCATGCGTCTGTCGCTGATACTGGCTCAATTGTTCGCTTTGTCCGATGAGGAGATGGACACCTTGCGCTATGCGGCGCTGCTGCATGATATCGGGAAAATAGGGATTCCGGAGGATATTCTGAACAAGAAGGGGAAACTGACACCGGAAGAGTATCAATTGATCCAGAACCATCCGGTGATTGGAGCGGATATAGTCCAGAACATCCCCAGTTTGCGCAAGCTGGTGCCTCATATCCTGAGTCATCATGAACGGATTGACGGAAAGGGGTATCCTTACGGTCTGGCCGGGAATCAGATTCCATTTCTGGCCAAGATTATTGCGGTGGCGGACACCTTCGAGGCCATGTTTTCCAAACGGGTCTATCGGCCATCGATTCCGTTGGAGTTTATTCGGGAAGAATTGCTGGAGGTAGCTAATTTTCAGTTGGACGAGGTGGTGGTACAGAAAATGATTTACATTATCGATAACAATATGGTACCGGATTTGCTGTGAGGGACTATGCGGCATAGAGTCAAGACGGCAATGATGGTGGTGTTGATCAGCCTGATGGTGTATGGATCCGGTTTAACGGCCGGTGAAACTCATTCTCCATGGAAGGCCATGCTTTTTTCGGCGGTGGTACCGGGGGGCGGGCAGTGGTACAACCGAAAAATTCCCAAAGCGCTCATCATCGGCGGACTTGAATCGGCCATGCTGGGAGGATCATGGTATTATCATTCCGAATACCGATCCAGCCAGGCGCAATCCGATCTGAACCAGAGCAATTTGCTGTTGTTCGGCGGCGTGGTGATGCTGGGCTATTCCATTCTTGATGCCTATATTGATGCCCATTTTCTGGCGTATGAACGGATCAGGCTGGAAACCGTCCGACGGGATCGCAGATTTACGGTGCGGTTGGCTTATTCTTTCTGAAATCCGATCCGGGTTTCCTTTTTATCGATTTTAATCTCCCCGTATTGATCTTCATACTGTTTGATGTTTTCGCTCAGTGACAGATCCAGGGATTTGGCATTCTGGGGGGTCATAATAATCCGGGCGTAGACTTTTCCTTTGGGGCTTCCGGGCATAATCCGGATAAAATCCAGAATGAATTCGGAGTTATTATGGCCGATGGCGGCCATATTGGCGTAGATGCCCTCGGCTTCTTTCTCCTGGATTTCGATATTGATTGACTGGGGTTGATTGATTCGAGCATCCATGGTTATCTCCTACACATAAGGTTAAAAAGGGTTAAATCGGGGATGGAATCCGGTAAGGGGATCGGGCCAGGTGGCGGCGGATCAGGATAAAGGCCGGGAAGGCCAGGGCAATCAAGAAGCCGGCGGCCAGAGGGGTTTGGGGGTAGAGGGTTTGGGTAAAGATCAGGTTATAGAAAAAATGAACCAGCACAGCCAGGGCAAAGCCGAATCCGATCTGCCTGATTTCGCGTCGGGGTTGGGTTTCCAGGTAAGCCAGACCCAGAAAGTAGCCGGAAAAGACCGAGGTCAGGACATGGGTCGGCAGGGCCAGGGCCGTTCGGGCTACAATGATATCGAGGCCCTCGCTCCACAGGTAGATGATATTTTCCAGAAAAGCCAGGCCCAGGGCGGAAGAGACCGTAAATATGATACCGTCATAGGGTTCGTCGAAGGCATCGGATCGCCAGACGAACAGAAGAACCGGTAAAAGCTTGATCAGTTCTTCGGTATAGGCGACGGCGAAAAAGAGGAATCCGATTTCATGCCAAATGTGATCGGCCTGCAGGTGGAGAATGGTATAACGTGAGATCTGGGTTTCGATAATGATAGCCGGAAATCCGAAGACAAAGGCCCCCGCGAAGGTCATCAGCATCCGGTTGACCGGTATTCGTTTATAAACCTGACGGTGATAGAAATACCAGAGGATGAGGATAACGGGAGAAGAAGCCAGAACCAAGATATCCAGAATCATGGGTGTCCCTTCCGGATTTGATTGAGATAGGATTGGGCTTCCCGGGTAATGGGTACCGGGTAAGGAGCGGAACGGCTCAGAAAGGTTTCGAAGTAGCCGGCCGCCTGGTTGAACATCTGGCGGTTGAGGTAGGTGTATCCGATGAAAAAATCGATAATAGCGAGGTGGGGTTCCATTTTTTGAAGTGTAAACAGGTCTTCCAGGATATAAAAAAAAGCGTTTTCGCCCAAATCGCCCTCGGTGAGTCGTTTATAATTTTGATAGGCTTGAAGGTATTGGCCCATGGCCAGATGAGAGATCGCAATATTGAAATGGGGTACCCAATTGCTGCTGTCGATGGCTTTGGCACGGGAATTATAGTCCAGGCAGCGGGCGAACTCTTTTTTGAGGAAGCAGTTCCAGCCGATATTGATCAGGTAGGAAACATTATCGGGATCGGTCTGGAGGCATTGGGTAAAGTATTGTTCCGCCTGGTTGAGGTTCAGGAGTTCATGTTCGATGAATCCCAGATTTTGGTAGAATTTGGCTTTAATCTCGGGTTGAGAGGTGGATTGGAGCCCCTGGTTGAGGATTTGGCGGGCCAGGGGATAATCATAGTTGCGGTAGGCGGAGACTCCGGCCATGAGGAAGAGCAGGCTGTGCCGGTCATCGATACCGGCGGGATCGGCTTGATAGTCCTGCAGCCATTGCCGGAATTCCGCCTTTTCCCGGCGATCGAGTTTCTCGATCATAGCGACCAGACTGTCCTGAATGGAGGAGAGATTCAGATCGGGATTAAAGGGGAGTTTACCCCCGAAACGGTGTAGGTAGTGGGCCACGCGCTGTTTCAGTTCCCGCGGATACTCCGGCTGCCACCAGGGACGGTTGCGGCCGGAGGAGGGGCGTGGTTGTGGCCGCCGGCGGTAGTCATTCATAAAAAAATCAAGTCCCCGTTTCCAAAAGGAGGGTCGGCGCTGGTCATTGAAGATATCGCGTCCCTCCAGCATCCCCTGGAAAAAGTCAAATTCACGGGCCCAACGGTTATGATCATAGAAGATCAAGGCCACCAGACCATACCATAAAATCGAACTCAGCAAAATGATCAACAGCAGCCTGGCTTTATTCATAGGCAATCCGATCACTGGGGCAAAAGTGCATTGTTAATATTGCTGCCCTGGTTAAAATAGTAAGAAAATTCGTCGTCTTGGCTGACCGGGCTCCAACCCAGACTGTATTTGTTTTCCTCCAGGAATTCCTTGATCTGATGAAAGCTCTCAAAACTATCCGATCGGACAAATGCGAAAACGTAGTACTGATCAGGGGAATTGTTTTTCAGAAAATATCGGAAGGCGGAGTTGGGAGAAAGAGCCTCGGAAACACTCTCTCCTTGCAGCAGGATAGGCCGGATTGCCACCGAGTACTCGGGCTCTCCGGAAAGGAGTTCGATATCGACAAAGTAGCTGGGGAATTCGAGGCTGATTTTATTCTCATCTCCGGGCCAGCCGGTACGCAGGAGTTTGGAAAAAATCGTTTTCTCATCCACGCAGAAGATCCGGTTGCCTTCAAACAGCACGATCAGGGACTTTTGTTTGCTGTAATAGCGCCAGGGGATTTTGACCAGTTTATAACCGGACTTCCGGGATTGGACCAATTCAG
>JAGOEH010000258.1 GCA_017997825.1 Candidatus Delongbacteria bacterium
GATGCAGGTATTAAGTTTAAATATAAAACCTCCCAGAATATCCTGGGACTGAACGCTCACTATGTCCTGCCGATCCCCACCCTGGATCCCTTTATTGGGGCCGGCTTGGGACTCTATACCGGTAAAGCCGAATCTGGTGGAAATGACGTTGATTACAAAACCGCTATCGGATTCAATATCAATACCGGGGTACTGTACAATCTGAACTCCCATATGGATGTGATGGGACAGTTCGTCTATCACTTTGTCAGCCGCAAAGTGAAAGGGTCAGAATCAAGAGGCATGAACAACTGGGCCATTCATCTGGGCGTTCGGATTCATCTGTTCTAAGAATTGAATCGGACCAATGTTTGATAACGGCAGGATAATGGCCACCATTATCCTGCCGTTTCCGTTTGTATGACGGTAGACGATAAATTGTTTATCCCGGGAGTCGGAATGAAGGATCGGATTTTATGGATCGTGTTGATGGGATTGCTGTTTACGATAACGGAGCTTCCGGCTGATCCGGCCGGCCGTCCTGAGCGAAGGGATTCGCTGGGCTATTATCTTTTTCCGGCCCGGGATTCCATCCGGTTTATCTATCATCCTGAGGTTTATCGTCAGCAGGTGACCGGGCGGGAACGGGTATTTGTGGCCGGCAGTTTCAACCGCTGGTCGGAAGCCAAGTTCAATCCCGATTGGATTATGAAATTCGATTCGCTGAATCAGTGTTTTAGCCTGACAGTCCCCTGGGACTCGATAGTGATGACCGGAGCCTCCGGGTATCCGGAATTCAAGTTTGTGATCTACCCCTCCGGTTGGCAGAGTACCCACCGCTTTCCGGCCTTCTACCAGCAGAATGGAAATCTGTGGATCAATTGGGACGAAGGGGGTGACCATACCCCGCCTTTATTGAGCCAGGCCTATTTTGAGCAGCCCGATCGGATCGGATTGGTTTTCAATGAACGGGTTTCCTCCAAATCCCTTAAACCAAAGAATTTCAGGCTCCACCCCGATCGGCCGATCCGTAATGTCAGGCTGGATCCCGACCGGCGAACCCTCCATCTGACGATCGATTCCATCCGTCCCCAGGACTATGGATATGCTTCTCCCTTTGTGATCACCTGCCTGGATATGGCCGATCTCAAAGGTAATCGATCGCTCAAAGCTCAGTCCATGCCGATGGAATTCAGCCGGGCGATGCTGGATGATTACTGGAAATCGCTGCCGATGACCTCGCGGAGTTTGGGAACCGAAACCGTGGAGAATCAGGTCTATTTCAGGCTGTTCGGTCCCCGTCTGAAAGGTGCCGAGCTTTTTCTTTATTCGAAGGCGCAAAGTCGGGCTCCCATCCGAATCCAACCCATGCAGAAGGTGGAACCCGCCGTCTGGGAAACTGCGTTGCCCTGCTCGCTGGTTGTGGCCAATCCCTATTATAAATTCCATATTCTGCGCCAGGGAACCTGCCATCTGATCTCGGATCTGTATACCCGGGCTAACGTCTATTCAGCCGGTAAAAGCATCTATCTGCCCGATGATCCATTTCCCTGGCAGGACCAGGATTTCCAAACTCCGGACCTGACCGACCTGATGATCTATGAGAGCCATGTCGTCAACCTGACCTATGGTAATCCGGCAGTCCGTCCCGAATACCGTGGTAAATTCCTGGCTCTGACCGAAACCGGCCCCGGGACTCCCCTCCGGCACCTGATTGACCTGGGGATTAACGCCCTGGAGTTCTATCCCTCCTTCGAGATCGGTAACGGCAGCAGTCCCCATATCCAGGATAATTACGACTGGGGATATATGACCGCCTTGTTCTTTTCCCCCGAATCCGATTATGGGGTGGATGTCGCCTCCGGCGGGCATCGGGATGAGTTCCGCCGCATGGTGGACCAGCTTCATCGCCATGGAATCGCCGTCATTATGGATGTCGTCTATAACCATACCGCGGTCATCGATAACTATTTTCAGGCGCTGGATGAGATGTATTTTTATACCGGAACCAATTTTTCCGGTTGCGGGAACGATCTGGACGGTCACAAGGCCTATGTACACCGTCTGATCATGGATAACCTGATCTACTGGATTCGGGATTGCCATGTGGATGGGTTCCGATTCGATATGGCGCAACTGCTGAACCAGGATTCCCTTTTTGCTCCCGAGGCGATCGCTACCCTGAACCGGGCCAAACCGACCCGGGGACCGGTTCTCCTGATGGCAGAAAATTGGGCGCCTGACAGCTTGAAACCCAAGATCTCGGGTATCGGAGTCGCTCAGTGGAATTCCGATTTCCGGGAACGGGTCAAATCTTTTCTCCGCCGGGGAGAAGGCAATCAGAACCTGATCCGCAGCCTCAACTGGACCCACGATAAGCCCTGGTGCCGGGTTCCGGGTGACGCGGTCAATTACCTCGAAAGCCACGACGAAGAGACCCTGATCCACTATCTGAAAGAGCACCTGAGCGACTCGGTGCTGATTGAAAACCGTGCCCGCTTGGGAGCTTTTCTGCTGGCTGTTGCCGGTGGGCCCCTGATGCTGCTGGAAGGTCAGGAACAAATGCGGGATAAAGCCAAACAATTCCAGGATATGGAATCCAATCTGATCGATTGGGACCGGATGGACCGGCAGATCCCCATGCGGGATTATATGGCCGGCCTCTTCACGCTGCGTCGGGAAATCCCCCTGCTCCGCTT
Organism: Candidatus Delongbacteria bacterium; assembly: GCA_017997825.1. GTDB lineage: Bacteria > JAGOEH01 > JAGOEH01 > JAGOEH01 > JAGOEH01 > JAGOEH01. The sequence goes on from JAGOEH010000258.1 coordinate 2,679, forward strand.
TTCTCATTCCGTCCCGCCATCTCAGGATTCCGCCTTGGGATCCTCCTCTCCCGTTGGACAGAAAAGCGTAACCGATCATACCGATCAGCTTATGCAGAGCACCTCGCTCCGGCAGAGCAACGTGCTCCGGCAGAGCGCCTCGCTCTGGGTGGCGGATACCACCTTGCCGGAAGGTGTCATCATGGCGGAATTGAATGATTCCATAACCCGGCTGGCCATCCTGATCAATATTTCCGGTCGCTCCTTCCGGTTTCCGATCGAGCCGTCCCAATGGAGAGTTTTGGCCGATTCTCAACGGGCAGATACCCATCAACCACGGCGAATGGATCGGAACGATCTGATTCCGGGAGAATTTTATTTGTTACGTTATGAGCCATAAATAGTTAAAATTTAGATTGTGTCATAAAAACAACAAAATTGGCTTGACATTTTGATGGCTTAGTCTTATATTTTCCCTACTGATCAAAGAGACGTTTGTGTGCTCTTGAATGCTGACAGTAACGATAGAAAGCGTTAAACAATCAAGCAAGGAGAAAAAGGTAGTATGAAGAAAGTGTTAGTGAGTGTGGTAGTGGTATTGGCCATGATGGTTTTGGTGGCCTGTGAAAAGGCTCCTCAGGATAAAATTGACGCCGCCAAGGCTGCCATTCAGGCTGCAAAAGACGTTCAGGCTGATGTGTATGCTTCTGAAACGATGACCGCGCTTCTGACCAAAGAAGCCGAACTGGATACGGTCCTGGCTGGTCAGCAGAACAAGATGTTCAAAAGCTTTAAGGGTGTGGCCGAAATGTGTGATTCGTTGGTCCTGTTAGCTGATCAGGCCAAGAACGATGCCGCTGCCGGAAAAGAAAAAATGACGGCCGACGTCCAGGCTTTGATGACCGAAGTCGAAGCCTCGATTGCCACCGCTAAAGAAGCTCTGAAAAAATGTAAATCCAAAGCCATCGATATGGCTGCTCAGACGGCAGAAGCCGATGCCGCTGTCGCCGCTATCGAAGGCGCCAAGGCTGATCTGGAAGCCGGCAGCCCGAATGATGGACTGACCAAGGTTAATGAAGCCAAAGCCAAAATCGAAGGCATCATGGCCGCTTTGGAAGCCGCCAAGGGCGGAAAGTAATCGATATCTCGACCACTTTCTATCGCTAAGCATAAACCTCGCCGGATCATCCGGCGAGGTTTTTTTTATGTGCGCCCGACAGGGCGCACCGGCTTGAAACGATCAGGTTTGATTGTTGATACACGATCGTAGCGTTATTATCCCCACTTTTTTTCCCCTGTTATCATCTTTCTTTACCGGAAGATCTCTATCCCGGGTTCGCCTTCTCGTAAGCTTATGACAGCCCAATCAATCCATTATAGGAAAAGAATGGGGTTGTGCTGTCCGATTCCGCTTTAGTGATCCAGCAATAATGAACGTGAAGGAAAATGATTGGAGTGAACCGGAAAATGGCTCGATAAAGTCAATGATGAGAGATGGGATAGTATTAGCGTTGCAGAAAAGACAGAATACCGTTGACGCAGGTCAGGGGATGGACCGGGCAGCCCGGTATGAAAAGATCGATCGGATAGCGATCGAGAAAGTCCCGGT
>JAGOEH010000259.1 GCA_017997825.1 Candidatus Delongbacteria bacterium
GAGATGATCCGATCGATTGTTTCAGAGTCTCAGAAGGGGGATCAATAGATGGCTGTCGGAATTTTCTCAACCTCCAAGGTTATTGTTCAGGGGATCACCGGGAAGGAAGGATCCCTTCATACTCATGGGTGTCGGGAGTATGGAACTCGGATAGTGGCCGGTGTCACGCCCGGTAAAGAAGGAAGTATGGTGGATGATATTCCGGTTTATGATTCGGTAAAAAAGGCCGTTCACCTTCATGGAGCTGACTCCAGTTTGATTTTCGTTCCACCGGTTTATGCCGCCGATGCCATGCTGGAATCGATCTATGCCGGTCTGGGGATCATAATCTGTATTACCGAAGGAATTCCGGTGCATGATATGATGAGGGTCAAACGGGTGGCTGATACCTATCAGGTTACGATCATCGGCCCCAATTGTCCTGGAATTATTTCCCCAGGGGCAGCTAAGGCCGGAATCATGCCGGCATCTTTTTTTAAAAAAGGTACCATCGGTATGATCTCCCGCAGCGGAACCCTGCTTTATGAGGCGGCGGATCAGATTGCCCGGGCCGGATTGGGAATATCAACAGCCTTGGGAATTGGCGGTGATCCGATCACCGGCACGAACTACCGCTATTGGCTCGATCAGTTCGAGCATGACCCTGAAACCGAAGCGGTTTTGATTATTGGAGAAATCGGAGGAACCCAGGAAGAAACGGCCGCCGATTACATCAGAACCTCCATTACCAAACCGGTTTCGGCTTTTATTGCCGGCCGTAGCGCTCCAAGCGGCAAACGAATGGGCCATGCCGGAGCGATTATCAATGGCAATCGGGGAACAGCCGAATCCAAGGAAAAAGCCTTTCAAAATGCCGGTGTGACCGTGATCAGCTATCTGAATGATATCGGCCGCCAAGTTCAAAAATCTATTCAGTCCCGGAGTCACCATGCTTGATTTTATGATGACCCTGCTAATTTTTTCATCGATGGAGGTCTGCTCCAAACCCCTGATGCATCATATCGATCCCGGTGTGTTGACATTTTGGCGGTTTTTGATCGGATTCATCATTGTTCTGGCTGTGACGTTCTACAAGAAAAAAATACGCGGTATCGTTCAACTGAATGCCAAACAATGGATCACGTTGGCTTCAATTGGTGTGATCGGAAATTTTTTTGCGATGACCATGCTGCAAAAAGCGGTTGAATTAGGATCAGCCGCAACTGTGGCCCTGATCTTCTGCTCCAATCCGATCTTCGTTTTTTTTGTTCAGTTCATTCTGAAAGAGGAAAAACTAACCATCAAACCGTTGGCCGGGATGAGTATAGCCGTAATCGGGATCGGAATGATCCTTTTCGATAAACTGGCTATTGACGGGTCCATTCATTTCGCTTTGCTGGCCTCCGGAACCTTCGCTCTTTCCACTCTGATGAATAAACGGGTATCCAAAACCGTCGAACCGCTGATTATGAACCTGGTTTCATTCTTTTTCGGGCTTCTGTTTTTGGCCGGTTATTTAATTTTTACCGGATTCGATTTGCAGGTACCGAGTGAGGTGATTTCCAATCCTGTTTTTTTCACGCTGTTTTTATACCTGGGAATCGTGGTTAACGGGATCGGATACATCACCTTCATGCGAACCATCAAGCGCTTTACCCCGGTTTCCTCGTCGGTGATCTTCCTGATTAAACCGGCTATAGCCTCTCTATTCTCGGTTGTAATTCTGAGTGAGATCCCCCGGATGAATTTTCTGGCTGGATTGACATCCATATTCATTGGCAGTTGGCTGGTCATCCGCCGATAAGCATCATCGTCTATTGATAGAAACGGCCACCGATCAATCGATTATCGGTGGCCGATATAGTACTGATGGGGGATGATCGGAGACCGGTTATAAGGAACGGATTTTTTTGGCGGCCTGGACCATATTGAGTAAAGCGGGTTTTACCTCTTCCCATTGCCGTGTTTTTAGCCCGCAATCGGGATTGATCCAGACTTGCTCAATCGGAAGAACACTGATCCGGGAAAGAATCTGCTCAAGAAATTCTTTCATGGATGGAATCCGAGGAGAGTGGATATCGTAGACTCCTGGACCGATTTGATTCCGATAACCCGTTTCTCTGAAGACGCTCAGCAGACGGTTCCCGCTGCGGGCTGTTTCGATGGTGATGACATCGGCATCCATCATTTCGATAGTGTGGATGATGGAATTGAATTCGCTGTAACACATATGGGTATGGATTTGTGTCTCTCTGTTCGCATCACTGACAGCTAATTGGAAGCTTTCCACCGCCCAATTCTCATACTCGGGAATACTGGATTTTCTTAACGGATATCCTTCTTTGAATGCCGCTTCATCGACCTGGATGATTTGGATTCCGGCATTCTGCAAGTCCCGGATTTCATCCCGTAAGGCCATGGCAATCTGTCGGGCTACCTCTGATCGGGCTTTATCGTTTCGGACAAATGCCCAATTCAGCATGGTGATAGGGCCGGTCAGCATTCCTTTAACCGGTTTCATCGTTTGATGTTGGGTATAGGTGATCCACTTGACCGTCATCGGCTCCGGTCTCCAAACATCACCATAGATGATGGGCGGTTTGACACACCGGCTACCATAACTCTGAACCCATCCATTTTGGGTAAAATGGAATCCCTTTAGCATTTCTCCGAAATATTCCACCATATCATTCCGTTCCGGTTCCCCATGAACCAGTATGTCCAGCCCGATTTCCTCTTGAATTCTGATACATTCATCAATGTAATTTTTGATCCCTTCTTCGTAATCATGAAGAGAGATGATTTTTGCTTTATAGTCTTTTCTAAGTCTTCGAAGATCGGGAGTCTGAGGAAAGCTACCGATGGTTGTGGTTGGGAGCAAGGGGAGATTCAATTTGGTTTTTTGTAAGGCGATTCGCTCATTGAAATCTCCATCCCGTTTAAATTTTATAACTCGGGATAAACTCTCACTAACCCGCTGATTATTCACCAAGGGAGATTCTTGTTTTTCCTTGATGAGCTTTACATTCTGTTCGATATTTTCTCGATCCTCATTCGATATTACCCAGCTATGGAAACAGCGGCTGAGTAACGCCACCTCCTCCAATTTTTCACACGCGAAACTGATCCAGGGTTTTATGGGACTTTCCGGTTCTATCTTTTTACTGAAGGGGACATGAAGCAGTGAGCAACTGGTCGAGATAATAATGTCATCCCGGTCGATCGATTCGGAAAGTCGTTCCAATAGGTCCAGGCTTTCATCCGGATGGTTGATCCAGATATTTCTCCCATCGACGATCCCGGCAATCAACTTTTTCCTCTTTATCGATGGCATAGATTCGTAGTTTTTCTTGCCATAAATCAGGTCAAGACCGATTCCCCAGATTGGAGTTTGAGCTAAAATGGGAGTTGATTCACAGGAGTGATCGAAATAGGTGGTCACGATGATTCTGATCCGATCTGAAATGGAAGCCAATTCCTGATAGGTTGTTCCGAGCCGATCCAGTAGAAAATGGGAAGGATCTTTGGTCAAAATGGGTTCCTCCATTTGGATGTACAGGGGATCGTCCAGATCGGTCAGTTGGTTTAGTAAGTCCTTGTAAACCATCAGAATTTGATCGAAGTAGAGGGTAATGGCCCGACCCTTTTCCGGTTTGGAAAGCTCCAGAAAGGTAAGGGGACCGATCAAGTTTATTTTAGGGTGGATGCCAAGTTGTCGAGCTTGATGGTATTCTGTTAGGATTTTGTCCGGATTGGGACTGAACGGCATATCATCGTCCAATTCGGGTACAATGTAATGATAATTGGTATTGAACCATTTGGTCATTTCCAAGGCAGGAATCCGATCGGTTCCTCGGGCCATGGCAAAATACCGACCGTTGGGATTTTTGATACTTCGGAATCGTTCAGGGATGGCGTTGAGCATAACGGCAGTATCCAGCATCCGATCATACCAACTGAAATCATTGCAACTGATCAGATCAATGCCGGCATAGTGCTGGATGAGCCAGTGCTTTTTTCGCAGCCCATCCGAGATGGCCTCCAATTGATGAATTGAAATCCGACCTGACCAATAGTTCTCGATCGCCTTTTTCAATTCGCGGAATTCCCCGATGCGGGGAAATCCAGTAATTAAGGTGTGGGGATTCATTCTTTTACTCCTTTTGTTGACGCGACAAAATTTGTAGGGCCGCTATCTTGGTAATCGGACTTAGAGCCGGTGATGAAGGCTCAATACCGTAGCGCGACTGTGCCTGATTCTCACAGGACTTCCCCGGA
>JAGOEH010000260.1 GCA_017997825.1 Candidatus Delongbacteria bacterium
GTGGTAAGGCAGAGGCCTGCAAAGCCTTTATCCCCCGGTTCGAATCCGGGTGTCGCCTGGATTATGAAATTGCCGAAGTGGCGAAACTGGTAGACGCACGGGACTTAAAATCCCGCGTGGCTCAACCCACGTGCCGGTTCGACTCCGGCCTTCGGCAACCTGAACCCCCACCTCATCATGGTCCCACCGTATCGATCCCTTGTCATCATCGTTTGATTCAGAGGTTGACTATGATTACACTCGAATACAGCAGTATCTGTTTTAATCCCGATAATTACCAGGCCAAACTGGATGAAGCCCGGAAATGGCTGGCCGATTATCCGGTCCGTCTGGGTGTCCAGATCCATAATTCCATTAGCGCCGACATGCTGGATCGGCTCAAACCCTATCGGAATGAACTCCCCTTTACCATTCATTCTCCAATATTGTCCGAACATTTCATCAACCTATGTCTTCCGGAATGGGATATCATCCGGCAGCAGGCTGAATCCTGTATGACTCATCTTCGGGAGTTCGACACCCGCCTGTTCTTCTTTCATGGCTTTTTTTTAAGTCCCCGGATTATGAGGCAGGATATGCAGCATTACCGCAAGACAATCGCGGCCCAGATCTCGCCTCAATATTCCTTCAATCGCTCCTTTATCATGAATCCGGAGTGTTTTGAAACAGATGAGTATCGGGCCTACAAGGCTCAATTCCGCAAAAATCTGGAACAGCTCCAGTCCGGATTTCCGGATTACGAGATTGCCCTGGAAAATGATTTTGTGGGGATCGGGAGTGGTTTTCAGAGGCCTCAGGAACTGCTCGAGACCCCGGTTGCCCTATGGTTTGATCTTGGACATTTCTGGTGCGCCTCGTTACTGCACCGTTTCGATTTTTATGAAATGGCGGACGAATTGATCCACCATAAAACGATTCCGGGAGTCCATCTGAATCATAACCTGATGACCCGCGATCATCCTTGGGAAGGACTTATGGATTCCCACACCCATCTTTACACCCCCAGTCAACAGAATCTTAAGCCCCTGATCCGCAAAATGGTGAAGGCCAAGATCGAGCGCTTTACCCTGGAAATTGTCAATGGGGACATCCAGGATTTGAAAATTCTGGTAGACTGGATATCCTGAGTACAGGTTACGCGACGAGAAGGGACGATCAAACAATGGATAGACATGAAGGATTGAGTATCGCCATGGTCCAGGCTAATCCCATTTTGGGTAATGGGCCGTATAACATGGAGCTGCTGAAACGGATGACCGAGCGGGTATCGGAATGGAAACCCGATATTGTGGTTTTCCCGGAAATGTTTTTGACCGGGTATCCTCCCGAGGATTTGCTGCTGGTTCCGGCATTCCGGCAGGCTTTCAGCCGAATGGCCCAACAGGATGTTCCGGCCCGTTTCCCGAATGGAATCGGATTAGTCGGAGGGATCGATCAGCGGGATGAGGGATTGTATAATGCGGCCTTTATTTACCGGAACGGGATAATGAGCGGTGTTGTCCACAAGCATAAACTACCCAATTACGGGGTGTTTGATGAATTTCGCTATTTCCGGCCGGGACGGGATATGGGATGGCTGGAGTGTAAGGGATACCGGATTCTGGTGACGATCTGCGAGGATATTTGGCCCCCATATGAGCAATTGGAGGCCGTGATTACCGAACACCATCCGGATGGGATCATCAATATGAGTGCATCTCCCTTTGATGCCGGTAAACCGGGCCGGCGGGAAGCTTTATTCAGCGGGTTGTGCCGCCGGAATTCGGTCTGGCTGGCTTATTGCAACCTGGTGGGCGGACAGGATGAACTGGTTTTTGACGGCCGCAGCTTATTCATCGATCCGGCCGGGCAAATTGTTTACCGAGGCGCCGCATTTCAATCCGAAACCGCCCTGATTACCTTCACCGGCTCGGGAGACTATCGGACGTCGGTTACCCATCCCCAGTGGAGTGAGGAAGAAGAAATATATGAAGCACTGACTCTGGGATTGAAGGATTATATTGAAAAAAACGGCTTTCAGTCGGTGGTGCTGGGTTTGAGCGGGGGAATCGATTCGGCGGTGACGGCGGCGATTGCCGTCGATGCGATCGGGAAGGAACGGGTCAGAGCCCTGGCTCTTCCGGGCCCCTATTCCTCACCCGGCAGTCTGGCCGATGCCCGTCAACTGGCCGATAATCTCGGTATCCAAATGGATGTGGTGGATATCAATCCCCTTTATCAGGCTTATGTCCAGACCCTGAATCCGATTATGGGAGACCGGCCGCCCGATATCACGGAAGAAAACCTGCAAGCCCGCATCCGCGGGAATCTGTTGATGGCTTTTTCCAATAAATTCAATTCACTGCTATTGACTACCGGGAACAAAAGCGAGGTCAGTACCGGATACTGTACTCTGTATGGGGATATGGCCGGAGGCTTTGCCGTCATCAAGGATGTGCTGAAAACCATGGTATACCGGATTTCAATCTGGCGTAACCGCCGGGCCGGTTTTGATCTGATCCCGGAATCGACCCTTACTAAACCGCCCTCGGCCGAATTGAAACCGGATCAGAAGGATTCCGACAGCCTGCCGGACTATGAGATCCTGGACCGAATCATCCATGCCTATGTTGAGCTGGATTCATCCCGTGAAGAACTGCTGGCTCAAGGATTCGAGCCTGGGATAATCGATCGGATTATCCGGCTGATCCAACAGAGCGAATATAAACGCCGCCAGGCCGCACCGGGCATCAAGATCACCCAAAGAGCTTTCGGCAAAGACCGCCGCTATCCCATCACCCACCACTGGCGTACCTGATTTTCCTTGATCTCACCAGGGATTCGAGAGAAATCAAAGGCAACTCCGGAATTTGCCTGATTGGAAAGACCGTTCGTCCCGAGCCGATCCTTTCCGGCTGCCCGGATGGGCATTATTCCAAGTTGTACTGTCGGTAGACGGCTAAAATATCCTGAAGCCGTTTCCGATAAAATGATTCGGTATCCTGGATCCGGAATCCCTGGTCTCTCCATTGCTGAACCAGCCGGAGCCCCGATTCCATGGTGCGCCGATCCAGTTCCACCATCCGCTGCAGATAACCGTCGCCCTCCCGGTTCAGAACAACCGCTATATTGAGATAATCACTCCCGTTTTCAATGGTAATGGGAAAACACCGTTTTTTCAATTCCAGGGCATACTGGTTCAACAGGGGCGTTGCGGCTCCATCCGTCATCAACTGCACCGGAATTTGTTTTCCCGCCTCGACCCATAACGGAATGACCGGTGTGGTCAGGGGAAAACCCAAGATGGTCCACAGGGTGGTCAGATTCGGATTCTCTCCGGGAATGACACCTTGAATGATCATGCTGGAAACCGAAGAGTTGCGGACAATATAGTCCCTGAAAAGAATATAGTGGGTGTCGCCGGCATTTCGGCAATAGGGTTCGCTCATCAGGTCGGTGTCCTGCAGGAAGTGCTGCAGGCAACGATCGGCTTCGGTGACGATGAAATCCAGATTCAGCCGGTTTTCCAGCTTGGCCCGAAAAAAAAGGTTTTGGGTGGTCTGATACCGGATATACCCGTATCCCGTCGTCTGATCACCGCTGATCGAAAAATTGGTTCGAATCATATAACCCAGGGGGGCCTGATGGGGATCATTCACATCAAATTTTTCATAATGATCAATCGAGGTTTCATAATAGGCCGCTCCACCTTTGGCGTCGATCACACCAAAATTGGCTTCCACGCCACGCTGGGAACGGGTCTGCCCCAACAGGGCTTCGAAATCCGTTAGATCAGCACATGTCTCGAGCGCCTGTTTCATCAGTATCCCTTCCTGATCCATCGAGCCTTTATAATCCTTCGGTTGATTCAAGTTATAGGAAGCAGTATTGATGATGCAGAAACCGGCACTGTTGCTGCCCATCCAGATTTCATTTCCGGTGGTATCCGCCGTATTGACCACTCCGATAAATGAATAGGGCTGACTTTGAAAGACCATGACCTTGTTGGTTTCGAAGTTTGAATCGCGATGCTTCCAAAGAATCGGCCGGCCGTCGGCTGTCACACGGCCGCTGATGATGGCCGATGTACAGGCCCATAGATGAATACTCTGGAGAATCCAAATCACCGCCACTAATCGAATGCCATATTGCATGAGGTTTCCTTTGGTTGGAGGGTGATCATTTAGGCTTAAAAGACGTCAGGTAAGCCATCGTAATATCGTGTAATTCGCCAAAAAGTCAAGCTTAAAGTTTGCCATGAAGGGGGAGAGAGAGGG
>JAGOEH010000261.1 GCA_017997825.1 Candidatus Delongbacteria bacterium
CGATGGTACCCAGCCATATCGTTATCTCGCCCGGTCCGGGCCGGCCGGAACAGGCCGGGATCAGCCAAGAGCTGATTCGGCGTTTCGCCGGCCGAATCCCGATCCTGGGGGTTTGCTTAGGCCATCAGGCCATCGGCCAGGTCTTCGGCGGCCGCGTCGTCGCCGCCCCCTATCTGATGCACGGCAAAACCTCCATGATCCACCACGACGGCCGCGGGATCTTCCTTAATATCCCCTCGCCCTTTAAAGCCTGCCGATACCATTCCCTGATGGTGGACGAAGACTCACTTATCCCGGTTGCATCAGATCTTTCTAAGGCGAGGTGCTTTCCAAAAGAATCCCCGCTCACGCCTTTCATCGGTTCGTCTGATGATCTGGAAATCGTGGCCCGCAGCGATGACCGGTTGATCATGGCCCTGGCTCACCGCCGATATCCCCTCTACGGCGTCCAGTTTCATCCCGAATCAATTCTGACCGACTTTGGCCGGGAATTGATCAAAAATTTCCTGCTCACCCGGTGTGATTCGTCATCCGTTAACCCATTATCAACATAAAGCGAGGTGCATCATGACCTATTCCCAAGTCCTTGAAAAAATGATTGCCGGCCGCTCCATGACTGAGCCGGAATCCTATCAGCTGATGGTCGAACTGCTTTCCGGCCGCTATTCCGGGGAAAAGATCTCCGGCCTGCTGGTGGCGCTGCGATGCAAGGGGGAGACCGAAGAGGAGATTGCCGGCTTCCTGCGGGCTATGCGGGAATTTGCCGTCAAAGTGGAGACCGATCGGCCGGTGGTCGATACCTGCGGGACCGGGGGAGACGGAACCCGGACCTTTAATATATCGACCGTGGCGGCATTTGTGGCCGCCGGGGCCGGGGTGGCCGTCGCCAAACACGGGAACCGCTCGGTTTCCAGCCAGTGCGGCAGCGCCGATGTGCTGGAAAATCTGGGTGTTAACCTGAAGCTGGAACCTGAACAGGTCAAGGCTTCGGTCGAATCGATCGGCATCGGATTCTGCTTCGCCCCGCTCTATCACCAATCACTGAAATATGCCGCCGGGCCCCGCAAAGAACTGGGTGTCCGCACGGTGTTCAATATGCTGGGCCCCCTCCTGAATCCCTTTCTGGCCAAACGCCAGGTAATCGGGGTTTTCAGGGAAGATCTGACCGGGTTTGTGGCTTCCATCCTGCGCCGATTGGGCAGCCGACATGTGTTTGTCGTGTATAGCCGGGACGGCCTGGATGAGGTCTCAATCAGCGATGAAACCATCATCGCCGAACTGAAGGACGGATCCATCACTACCCGCCGGATCGTGCCCGAAGTTTATGGATTCAAACGTGTCCCACAATCGGAAATCATCGGCGGCGATGCCCCCAAAAATGCCCTCATCCTGACCGATATCCTTTCCGGCCGGCCCGGACCCTGCCGAGATATCGTCATCCTGAACGCCGCCCTGGCCGTCGTCTGCTCCGGCCTGTGCGATACGATCGACCAGGGAATCGAACAGGCCAAATACTCCATCGATAGCGGCGCTGCCCTGGATAAACTTCATCAACTGATCGCCTTCTCCCATCAAAAGGCGGCCGCATGTTTCTGAATGCTATTGTGGAAAAGGTCAAAACCCGGATCCAAATCCAAAAAATGATCATCAATCCTCAGCAGATGCGAAGCCTGGCTCTGGAAATGGCATCCCGGGATTTTTTGATGCCGGCAGAAGCCCTGCTTCCGGTGGAAGGTCCGCTGCCTGCAGAAGCCCTGCTTCCGGCGGAAGCCCGGGGCAGTGAATCCGTGATCGACCGATCGATACTGTTCCGGCCGATCCAAGGTAATCGGCGGTCTCTGGCCCACGCTATTTCAGTTTCTCCATTTCAGGTGATTGCTGAAATCAAGCAGGCCTCTCCCAGCCAGGGACAGATGGTGACCGAATTCGATCCGCTCAGGATGGCCCAAGCCTATCGGGAGGGAGGAGCCGCCGCCCTGTCCGTACTGACCGAACAGGATTATTTTAAGGGATCACTCGAGATTTTCGATCAGGTCCGATCGATCACCTCTCTGCCGATGCTGCGCAAGGATTTTATTCTGGATCCCTATCAGATTGACCAGTCCCGCCGGCATGGCGCCGACTGCATTCTGCTGATCGTTCGCCTGCTGAGCCCGGCACAGCTCCGGGAATTCCGGAACCGGGCCCTACAACTGGGAATGGATGTACTGGTCGAGGTCCATGATGAGGCCGAATTGGAGCTGGCGCTGGAAATAATGCCCGCCACTCCATTATCGGCTGGGGCCGATCACACTTCCATGTCGGGTCGCTCACCCGGAGCAGGTTGCTCACCCGGAGCAGGTCGCTCACCCGGAGCAGGTTGCTCACCCGGAGCAGGTTGCTCACCCGGAGCAGGTTGCTCACCCGGAATGGATCAGCCGGATATCAGAATAGTTCCGAATGATTTGCTCTTTTCATCGGAGCTGGGTCCTTCGACTCGGATCCAGCCGTCCGCAACCATCATCGGTATCAATAACCGCAACCTGGACAGCTTCCAGGTTGATCTGGGAGTGAGCCTGAGGCTCCGGCCCCGAATTCCTTCTGGAATTGTGACGGTCAGTGAGAGCGGAATCAGAAATCGGCAGGATATCCTGAAGCTTCAGGATGCCGGATTCGATGCGGCCCTGGTCGGTCAGAGCCTGATGCAGTCCGGGGATCCCCGTCATGATCTTCAACACTTACTGGGACGGTGAGACGATGATACCAATCAAACTGTGCGGGATTACTCGGCGTCAGGATGCCGAATTGGCGGTGGAATTGGGAGCGGCCGCCATCGGAATTATTCTGGCCGCCAGCCCCCGACGCATCACCCCGGAACAGGCCCGTATCATACTCAAAACGGTTCCACCGACGGTTGATAAGGTCGGAGTGTTTGTCAATCTGTCTCCGGCCGCTATTCGGCCTATCGCCGAACAGATCGGATTGACCGTTGTTCAGCTTCACGGGACTGAACCCCCGGAATGGGTGGCGGAACTGGCTCAGGACTATAAAACCATCAAGACCGTTAAACTATCAATGACCGGGACAGAGTGTCCTGCCGGGGCAAGGTGTCCTGCCGGGACAAGGTGTCCTGCCGGGACAGAGTGTCCCCCCGATATTGCGATCTATCCGGGCTGGCGGATTCTGCTGGAACCCCGGGTTCCGGGAGCCGATGGCGGCACCGGGCAGCGATTCGATTGGAATCTGCTGGATCGGATCGATCTGAGCCGATGCCTGATCGGCGGCGGGATCCGCCCCGATAACCTGCCGGAACTGCTGGACCGATTCCAGTCGATGAATCGGATTCCGGCCGGAATCGATGTCTGCTCGGGAGTGGAATCCGCTCCGGGCATCAAAGATCCGGACAAAATGAAACATCTGTTCAGCCTGATCCGGGATTATGTTTGGCCCCGGAATAAGGACGTAGAAACCGTCAATCGGGATGCTCCGTGACCCGGCTCAGCATCATTTATTCAGCCGGTAATTTGAAATGTCAAGTCAATTGTTCAATCAGAATTGAAACTTGAAGTCTGCTCGGAAACCGGATATCAAACCGGGTCCGGTATATCAGATGTTGAATATAGAACAAAATGAATGAGAAAGGATACAGGATGACCAAGCTTAAAACCGAAGTATGGGACAACCGTCCCGAATCGGGGGTGAGGAGTGGGGACCGGGAGGGGTATTTTGGGGAATTCGGCGGAGCCTTTGCCGCCGAAATCCTACAGACTCCTTTGAGAGAGTTGAAGAATGAATTCATGGCCATCCGGGAGGATGCGGCCTTTTGGCATGAATTCCATGACCTGTTGGAAAATTTTTCCAACCGGCCGACGCCTTTGACCCTGTTGCAGAATGTTTCCGAACACCTGAAGGGTGCCCGGATCGTGCTGAAACGCGAGGACCTGAACCATACCGGGTCGCACAAGCTCAACAATGTGATCGGCCAGGCCCTGTTGGCCAGACGAATGGGTAAAACCCGGATTATAGCGGAAACCGGAGCCGGCCAGCATGGTATCGCTACCGCTACCGTGGCCGCCCGCTTCGGGATGGAATGTCGCATCTATATGGGAGAAGAAGATATCCGCCGCCAGTATCCCAATGTCTTCTGGATGGAAGAATTGGGGGCCGAGGTGGTGCCCGTTAAAACCGGGACCCGGACCCTTAAGGATGCCATCAATGATGCCTATCGCGACTGGTCCAATCATTACCGCCATACCACCTATATTCTGGGC
>JAGOEH010000041.1 GCA_017997825.1 Candidatus Delongbacteria bacterium
AGTCATGCTGCTGACCTTATGATCCTCTAAATAGTAATCACCGCTGGTCGGAATATCCAGACAGCCCAAAATATGCATCAACGTTGATTTGCCGCTTCCGGAAGGCCCCGTGATCGCCACCATATCGCCGTCCGGAATCTCCAGATTGATCTCTTTTAATGCCTGAACCTCAATAGACCCGGTTTTATATATTTTGTTGATTCCATCGACTTTTATCATCACACTCTCCTTATTTACAGCTATTCATACCGGAGCGATTCGATCGGATTTTGCATGGCGGCCCGCCGGGCCGGAAAGAATCCCGCCAGAAATGTAACACTCAACAGGATTAAACTGGTCACAATCCCAATTCCCATCGAGAGAGTGGGATGAGTCAGGAAGGCCAGAGCCTCGTCGGTGATCGGCAGACGTTTGACGATTTCGATGATAATCGTGGCCGATAACGACCCTAAAAAGCCCCCAATCAATGAGAAAAAAAAGGATTCGCTGATAATCTGATACAGGATCTGCCGGGGATGCGCTCCCAGCGCAATTTTTGTTCCGATCTCCCGGGTCCGTTCCTTGATCGAGACATACATGATATTGGCCAATCCAACCCCGGATATGATCAGCGTCAACGCCCCGATAAAACCCAAAAATATCTGCAGACCCGTCATGACCTTACCCATGACCTTATGCATCTCAATCACATCCCAGATCGACAATGCCATCTCATCAGCCGGATCGAAACGGTGTTTGGTTCCCAATACCTGGTAAACCCGCTTTTCAACGGCTTTGGATTGCCGGATGTCATACAGGGAATACACCAGATTGCTGTAATTCTGCTGCCCATACATGGCCTCAAAGGTGGACGATGGAATGTAAGACTTGCTCTCATCCATATTATTGTAGTTGCTGTTCTGTATCTTTTCCTTCAGGATTCCGATGATGATAAAAGGCAGCTTGTTGATGATGATGGTTTTGCCCACGGCCTCTTCATCTTTGAAGAATTTCCGGACGACCCCCCATCCCATAAAAACGACCCGCCGTTTTTGATCGATATCACCGGGATGCAAAAAGCGGCTCCCCATCTGGGGTATCTGGTTGCGCATCTCCCCGAACTCATCATCCACTCCGACCACCATGATGGACCGCTGATTCTGTCCGACCGAGGCATCGGTATCCCATTGATTATACTCTCCGCTGATGGATTTGATCTCGGGAATGCTTTTTTTCAACAACTCGATATCCTCATAGTTGAAGGAGATCCGCCGGCCGGCCGGCAATCCCTGATACGCTTTGCTGGTCTGACCTCCCCACATTACCACCAGATTCTCCCCCATGCCTTTACCCCCTTTCATCATCTCGCGTTTCAGACCTTCTCCGAATGCCAGTAAAAGCAGAATGGTGAAGGTTCCCCAGGCGATCGCCAAAGTGGTTAGAATCAGGCGGCGCTTATGGACCTTGAATTCCGCCAAAGCCAGTTTGATGAAATAAAAGCGTAGTTTCATATTACCACCGTAAGGCTTCCACCGGATTCAAACCGGCTGCCCGTTTGGCCGGGAAATACCCCGCCATCAGCGCCACCAGTCCCAGAATCACGGTTGATATTATACCAACTCCCAGCGTGACACTGGGGTGGCCCATAAAATCCTCAATCTTGAACAGATTCATCATGCCGCACAATCCGGCACTGATCAGATACCCAATCAACCCTCCGATAAAGGTCAGCATGAAGGTCTCAAACAAAAACTGCCACATCACCATCCGTTTACGGATGCCCAGCGCCATCTTGATCCCGATCTCCCGGGTTCGTTCCTCCACGATCACATTCATGATATTGGCGACCCCAATCCCGGCTACCACCAGGGTAAATCCTCCGACCAGTCCTAAAAAAAGCTTGAGACCCAAGGTGAAATTTCCCACGAACTTGTCCATGTCCCGGGTATCCCAGTCACCCAAAGCATCGTCGTCTACCGGATCGAACTGTTTGCTCCTGGAAAACGCTATGGTAATGGCATGCATACAGGCACTGTCGGGATCCCCGATCCGGGGCTGCACAATCAGGTTGTTTAGGGTCTTCCGATTGTACATCAGCATCAGGCTGGAGAGCGGTATGATGGCCTTGCTGTGATCCCTTCCGCTGTAAGAAGAGTTTTGAATCTTGGGTGTCATCACCCCGATCACCTGAAAGGGAGTGTTGTCGATCGTTATATAGCGACCAAGCGCCTCTTCCTGTCCGAAAATATTCTCCTTCAACCGGTCACCGATAAACACCACCCGCCGCTTGTGTTCCATATCGTCGGGATGAATGAAACGTCCCCCTTGCTGGGGAATCACATTGCGCATCTCGGCCCAAACCGGCTCTACCCCGATTAAATCCAGCGTCAGCTCCTTGTCCTTGTACCGGACTTTGGGAGAACCCCAACTCCGGCATTCGCCGCTGATGCTCTCGATCTCCGGTACCACCGATCTCAGATAGGTGATATCGTCAGGGTAAAACGAGATATCCCGTCCTTTGGGAAATCCTCGGTAGGTCAGAGAGGTTTTCCCCGGCCAGACAATGATGATCCTCTCCCCCATGCCATGCATACTTTTATACATCTGGCTCTGCATAGCTTCTCCGATTGAGAGCAAGAGCATAATCGCCGTCGTTCCCCAGATCAACCCGAACAGAGTTAAAAAGGCCCTCAGCTTCTGATGCCGCAGATCATTGATAAACTGAATCAGGTAAATCTTGAGAACCATTATTTGATCTCCTTGGGCGGACGCTCAATCACCAGATCATGCTCGGTTAATCCCGAATCAACTTCCGTGATCATTCCGTCACTCAATTTAGTCCGGATCCGGCGTTTTTCAATGTCTTCAGCTTTGGGACCCTTTTTGATCTCGACCGTGGCCGTATCACCATGGTAACTGATCAACCGCTCCGGGACGATCAGCACACTGTCAGCCCGCTCAATAATGATCTCGGCATTGGCCGATAACCCGGCTCTCAATACGGCACTGCTGTCACGTCGCGTAATGGCGATCTCGATGTCAAATAGGGTAGTGTTGCCTTCCTTTTTGGCTTTGGGCGATATTTTGGAAACAATCCCCTCGATTTTACAATCCGGAAGAGCCCCAATCTTCAAATTAACCGGAGTATGCAGCTTGATCTTCCCGATATCAATCTCGTCCACCGTGCCTTTAAATATCAAATCACGCATGTCGGCAATTACCATTAATGACGTTCCAGCCTGATAGCTGGTCAGCGGTACTACCGGATCCCCCTCGTTGACGAAATACTCTAAAACCGTGCCCTCAATCGGGGATTTGATGGTATTCTCAATCTTTTTCCCGGCCAGCTCAATCTTACCGGTAGACAACAGGTCGAACTTTTCCTTTTCCAATTGATGATTCAATTTCTGTTCGTCATAAACCTGCTTGTTATTCTCATATTCATGATCCGAAATCAGATTTTTGTTTTTCAGTTCCTGGGCTCGTTTATATTCCAGCTCGGCCTGGCGCAGCGATATTTCACTCCGCTCAACGCTCCGTTTGGCCTGGGTGTATTCGATCGGAGTCGGATCCGGATCGATCTCAATCAGGGTTTGCCCTTTCGTGACATAGTCCCCAACCTGAGTCAGTTTCCGGCTGACGATCCCTGAGATTTTAGATTTGATTGAGATTTCCTGCCGCGGCACAATCTGGCCGATGGCCAATGCTTTAACAATCACATTGCCCCGTTTAATCTCCTCGGTTTTTAATCCATTGCTCTCTTTTCGGCTGGATTTGACTTTGATGACCAGGACCACCGCAACAATAACCAGCACCAGAACCATAATCCAAATCAACTTTTTTTTCATCCGCTTTGCTCCTCTCAAATTCAGAACTCATCATCAGTCCTGACCTGATGGTATTTTCTCAAAAAATCGGCTGTAAGGGTTTAAAAACCAAATGAATGATTAATCATTTAGTATTATCATACGAAGAAAGCGGAAATATGTTTCAGTGGAATGAATTAGACAATTAGGAAAGGATGAGGCGGGAAGAAGCCGGTCGGTTAGTCTTCCGGGATAAATTGCCGATAATAATTGCCGTGAGAAGTGTCGACCTCGATCAGGGTTTTATAAATATCCGGCATTTCGGCATTTTTGAATGCTTCAGCGATCTGAATATGCATGACGCTGAGGTAGTTCTGGAACATATCCTCCTGCGGCATTTCCTGTTGGCAGTGCCGGATGGCGTTCAGTGCCCCCAGAATCAGCTTGTTGGCTACCGCATAATCATCCTTTTCGGCCGCCATTAAAGCGCTCTGGACGATCATCTTGGCCTTGCGAAATGGGGCAAGCTGGTCCGATAAAAGCAGCTCAATCCTCTCCTGACGGCGATCCCATCCCCGGTAACTGCTTTTCATCATCGATTCTTGCGCGATCCGCATCGCTTTCTGATAATAAGGATCGCCACCCATCTCTCGATAGTTATCCATTATGTCTCCAATAATCAGATAAAAATAAAAATCAAAAATACTGGTCAGATAATGGAGCTGATACTCATTGAAAATCAGGATTTCCGACGCGTCATAATAGAGATCGATTTTTTTATCGCGGTACTGAATCCGGTAGTTCTCTTCATAAAACTGCCCTTCGGCCGTAAACATCATGACATTACCGGATGATTTTTCCTTAAGGCTGAGCGTGATCTGGTATTGCAGATTCAAATTTTCCTGCGAATAGGGAGCTGAATTGAGATAAGAAGAGAGTTTAACTGGAAAATCATTGATTTTCAACTTGGTTTCTTCCGATAAATAATCTTTGATCAGATTGATCTCCCCCTGCATCTGAAACGCGCATAATATTGTCACCTGCAATAAAAAAAGAATCAGGATCATTCCCGCTTTTATCATGACGCCACTCCTGTGTTGGGTTGTAAACTCTCTTTTTTTGAATCCCGAGTGAATAATCGTTCGCGAAGTTCTCGTTTTAAGTCATCATAGCTCAGGTTTTGAATCAGACGGCCATCGAAGGCGGCTGATATCTGACGGGTTTCTTCCGAAACGATCACCACCACGGCATCGCTTTCCTCCGAAATCCCCAGGGCCGCCCGGTGGCGCAATCCTAAACGTTTATCCAGATTGTTGTTTTGCGTGATCGGAAGAATACAGCCGGCGGCTATCAGGGTGTCCCGCTGGATCAACAGTGCGCCGTCATGTAAGGGCGACGGGGGAGTGAATACCGTTTCGATCAGGGCTTCCGAAAGAATCGAATTCATGGGAGTCCCCGTCTCAATAATGCTGTCCAGACTCGCTTCCCTCAGAATCACGATGATTGCCCCCAGGCCTTTACGCGACAGATTCTTGGCGGCGGCCGATACGATTTCGACTGTCCGGATCCCCTCATTCCGGTTAATGAACTGAAACCAGGAGGATTGTCCCATTTTACTCAGCGCCCGCCTCAATTCCGGCTGAAAAATAATCAAAAACGCAACCACCCAGATGGTTTTGACCGTCTCGATAATCCACATCAGCGCCGATAACTGAAGCCAGGTTGCAGCAAACGATGCAAAGACCACGATAATCAATCCCATGAACAATGGGATCGCTTTCATGTCACGTATTAATAGCATCAGTTTATATAAAATATAAGATACCAGCATGATATCCAGAATATCCCAGATCCCGAAACTCAAAAAACCAAAGGCTTTCATGCCTCCTCTTTCCTTACCCGGAGTTGCGCGACCAGTCTTTTTGACTCGACCGCTTCCCGCACATCATGAACTCGTAGAATATCGACTCCCTGGAGCAAACACCATGTATGCATGACCGTTGTTCCATTCAAACGGTCAGCCGGATTCTTCAGATCCAGCAGCTCTCCCAAAAATCGTTTTCGGCTCAGACCGATGACCAGCTTAAATCCGGATCGCTTCAGGCGGGAGAGTTGCCGTAGTATATCCAGATTGTGGCTGCACCGTTTCCCAAATCCGATTCCGGGATCTACCATGATCGAAGAAGTTGGAATTCCGTGGCGAATCAGAATTTCACTTCGGGATTTCCAAAAATTCATTATCTCTTCAACCACATTCTGATAACAAGGATTATCCTGCATGCTCTCCGGGCGCCCCAGGCTGTGCATCAAAATATAACCGGGGCGGTACCGCACCAGAATTTCCAGCAGGGCTTGATCCCAGTCGAATCCGGAAACATCATTGATGATAGGTACTCCGGCTTTCAAACAGGCTTCGGCGGTTTCCGATTTATAGGTATCAACCGAAAGGACCAGTCCGGGAAATCGCTGCCGGATCCGCTCAATGACCGGCAGCAGTCTCCCTATTTCCTGCTCGGCTGTAATCATCTCAGCATAAGGCCGGGTTGATTCAGCTCCCAGGTCGATGAGATCGGCTCCGGCTTCTATCATCCGTTCAATGCTCTCTATGATCGAATCGGGTGCCTCATGCCGGCTTCCGGCAAAAAAAGAATCAGGCGTGATGTTAATGATGCCCATGATCAACGGGAATCGCTCCGTCAAGGATAGGCGCTCCCATAGATCGGGTATCCTCACTTTTTCTTGAGATGTTTCCAACCGGTACCCTTGTCGGATGCGGATTTCGATTTGGCCGGCTTAGGTTTGCTTTGGGCTGCCGTTTTTTCCTTGCCGGCCGGCTTGGTTTTGACGGGCTGATCCGGATCGTTCACCGGGCGTTTCGGAGCCCGTGCTTTAGTTGACTCGGTCTTCTCCAAAATTTTTACCGGTTCGCGCGAAGGACGCCCGGGGCGCTTCATCTGTTCGATCGGTGCCGTCACTTTTTTGCGCTTGCTTTGGGCAAACAGCTCATCGATCTCATCGGAGGTGAGTATCTCTTTCTTCAAGAGCTCGGCACTCAAGGCGTGCAGTAAATTAATATTATCCGTAAGGATTTTTTCCGATCGTGTGAAACAATCACCCACAATCCGCTTGACTTCATCATCGATTTTCATGGCGGTGGACTCGCTGTAGTCGCGATGTCGGGAAATTTCCCGTCCCAAAAAGATTTCATCCTGCTTATTGCCGTAAGCGATCGTACCGAGGCTGTCGCTCATGCCCCATTCACAGACCATCATCCGTGCCAGCCGGGTTGCAACTTCGATATCATTACCCGCTCCGGATGAGATTTCATTAAATACCAATTTTTCGGCGATTCTACCGCCCAGTAGCTGACATATCTTGCTGTTGACCCAGGTTCGGGAATAGAGATGCCGATCGTCGACCGGGATGGAGTGGGTTACTCCCAATGCCCGTCCCCGGGGAATAATGGTCACTTTGTGAATCGGATCCGAGCCGGGCATAAATTTGGCAATCAATACATGCCCGGATTCATGATAGGCAATAATTTTTTTCTCTTCCTGCGAAATGGTCATTGAGCGGCGTTCCGCTCCCATCATGACCTTGTCCTTGGCTTCCTCCAGCTCGACGATGGATACCTCCCGCAAGTTTTTGCGGGCGGCCAGCAGCGCCGCTTCATTCACCAGATTGGCCAAATCAGCCCCCGACATGCCGGGGGTCCCTTTGGCTATAATTTCCAGATCGACATGGGTGGCCAGTTTAATCTTCTGGGTATGAACTTTCAGAATGCCCTCACGCCCCTTGACGTCAGGCAGATCCACCACGATCTGTCGATCAAAGCGACCCGGTCTCAATAGCGCCGAATCCAGTACATCCGGACGGTTGGTGGCGGCAATCAGGATCACGCCCTCGTTCGATTCGAACCCGTCCATCTCCACCAGCAGCTGATTGAGGGTCTGTTCCCGTTCATCATGTCCGCCGCCTAATCCGGCCCCACGCTGCCGGCCGACCGCATCGATCTCATCAATAAATATGATACACGGCGCATTGCGCTTGCCCGTTTCAAACAGATCCCGCACCCGCGATGCGCCAACCCCGACAAACATCTCAACAAAATCTGAACCGCTCATGCTGAAAAACGGAACCCCGGCTTCCCCGGCCACAGCCCGCGCCAGAAGAGTCTTGCCGGTTCCCGGAGGTCCAAGCAACAACGCCCCTTTCGGGATCTTACCCCCTAATTGCGTAAACTTGGAGGGATCTTTCAAAAACTCGATGATCTCCTGCAACTCCTGCTTGGCTTCATCCGCTCCCGCTACGTCGTTAAAGGTCACCTTGCTCTTGTCCGGCGATAACATCCTCGCCCGGCTTTTACCGAAGTTGAATATCCCCTTTTGCCCCCCCTGCATCTGCCGCATGAAAAATAACCAAAAACCAATGAATAATAACCAGGGAAGCCACACAATCAGGATACTCCAAAAATTAAATCCCTTCTCTTTGGCTATCATGACAACCTTATGCTCAATCATTAGGCTGATAATCGTATTGTCACTGATCGGCAGAAGATTGACCTTGAAAACCTTGTATTTCTGTATCTTGCCGTCGGTGTTGACATGCACCTCTTCGGTCTTTAAATACCCCGTCACTTCATTGTCGATCATCTCGACCTTTTCGATATTGTCCTTCTCCAGCTGATTGCGGAACTCACTGTAAGAGATCCTGACATCCTCCTGCAATCCCGGCATCAGGATCTTGGAAGTATAGAGCGCCGCTAGGATGATCAATAACCAAATAGCCAGAGTCCGAAAATTCGAGCTTTTATCATTAAGGGGAGGAAGTTTGAGTTTTTTCTTGTCCTCTTTGTCAGGTTTGGGATTTTTTTCATCGGTCGGATTCATAAAATCTCCTCAGTGATATGGAAGGTTAAACAATGGGAAGTCGAGCCATCAATCCGATAACCATCGGATAATAACCCATTCTCAAAATAGATCACATCATGCTCTTTGGCCAGACAGATCAAATAAGACTTTTGCAATGATGCCACTCGGCGGTCACGCATCAGATCGGCCATCTTTTTCTTATGTCGGTTTCCGGGCAATCGAAAAACCAGATTCCGATAATCATTGGTTAAACGGAGTGGGAAGAGAGATGGTTCCATCTTAATATAAACCAGTTCAGAATAAGGATTCAGATAAGCCCTGGGGTGAGACATGTCCCGGAGGGAGCATTCAGACAGTCGGATTCGTCGGTTCATAAAGTGATAGTCACCCGGGCCATCGATCGTTAACTGATGAATAACCGGGGGGTGTCCGATCAGAATGAAATCACGGTTTTTCTGAATTCGAATGGATCGCGTTAGTTCCGACTGAAATGTGCTTTTATCACGAATCATTTCTATCACCGCCTGAATCTGGTGGTGCTGAATATCCTGAACTCCCGGTTCCCATTGACGGATCATCTGCCTCACCAATTCCGCCCACAGAGTTTGAGGAAATTCGCGAAATACACCGTTCCGATAGGTGACCAAATCCCGGGTTTGATAAACCCGGTGACGCCCCAGATGATCCGCAATGCTCTGGTTAAGATGAGCATCGATCTGCTGCAGGATGCCGGCCGCTCGGCTGATATGCAGATCACTCCGGCTGTTCAGTTCCTGCAATACCGGTATGACCCGATGCCTGATCCGGTTACGGTGGTACTTCAGGCTGAGATTGGATTGATCAATCCGATAGGTATATCCATGCTCATCGAGATAACGCAGAATTTCTTCCCGGGAAACGCTTAGCAATGGTCGTATGATCTGATTGTCCTTTGGTTTCATGCCGCACAGGCCGGTCATTCCGCTCCCGCGGGTTAGATGATCAACCAGAGTTTCGGCTTGATCATCTCGATTATGACCGAGGGCGATATAGTGATACCCATTCTCCAAAGCCACCCGGTCAAAAAAATCTCTCCGCTCCCGGCGAGCCCATGCTTGCAGATTTCCATTGTCCCGCTCATAACAGCAGGATAATCCGTGGTAAGCGATTCCGGCCATCTGTGCCAATTGCTTGACCCACTGTTCATCCAGGTTCGATTCCTCTCCCCGGAGATGATAGTTTACATGAGCTATCCCTAGTTGTTCAGGTTTGGCTTTAAAACAGTCTGAAAGAAGCATGACCAGGGCTACGGAATCGGGACCGCCGGAACAGGCCGCCACAATACGTTTGTGGCGGATAGCCGGGTCGATCAATTCCAATAGCTTGAAAAAAATCGATTCGGATACCACAACTGTTTATTATACTAAGATTTCAATAAGAAGTCAAGATTATTCTTGAAAACCGGATCAGCGGATTTTGATACTCAATAATGCTATGAACGACAATAAAAGGGAAATAATCCAAAACCGGATCACCGTCTTAGGCTCGGCAATCCCCTGATGAACATAGGAATGATGGATCGGTGCACGGTAAAAGATCCGTCGCCCGATTCGATTGCCGACTTTTTCCTGGATGAACGAGGTCAAGATCTCAATGAAGAAAACCCCTCCCGCGATGATAAACAGGAATTCTTGCTTGGTAAAGCATACCATGACCGCCATGACGGCACCGATGCTCAATGAACCGGTATCACCCATAAAAACCTCGGCCGGGTAACTGTTGAACCATAAAAAACCCAGCAGACTTCCGATTATCGCTCCGACCATCACCGTCAGCTCGGCGATATTAGGGATATGCTCGAATAAATAGTGCCCGGCCAGTATTTTGTTGCCGATGATATAGGCGAATATGCCGTAAACCCCGATCGTCATAACCACCGAGCCGCTCAATAATCCATCCAGACCGTCGGTGATGTTGATACTGTTCAAAATCGAGAAAAAGACAAAAACAACAAATACGGCATATCCTACCGATCCCAGATCCGCAATGGGATGCTTGAAAAACGGTAGATATAAGGGAGTTACGATCGAGGCGGGAATCGGTGAAAATCCCGACACAAAATAGAGTGCAAACGGCACGATGAAAAGAAGCATCAACAGCGTTTTGGCTTTTTGACTTAACCCCAGTAGCGAGGATTTGTACTTGACCTTCTGCCAGTCATCAATAAATCCGACCAGGCCGAAATAAGCGAATGCCAAAGCCGAGGTAATGATAAACGGATTACCCCAGCGGGCCCACCAGAAAACGGAAAAAAAGGTCGATACCAGGATTATCAATCCCCCGGATGTCGGCGTCCCCTTTTTGGTCGTCGAATCAATCGATAAATATCCCCCTGAGGTATCCCACATCCGTTTCCGGTACAGATAGGTGATTATCCTGAATCCGAAAAACAGGGTAAACAAAAGAGATGTCGACAAGGCAATCATGGCGCGAAAGGTGATATATCCGTACAATCGGAAGAAACCCAGATTGACCCCGAGTTCCTTCATCCAGTTAATGATGAGTTCAATCATGGGAATCCTCTTCCAAAATCTGCATGATTCGTTTATACTTAGCCCTGATCCCAAACTGTGGTGTAAAGTGAGACGAGGTAATGAAAATATTCTTGACGAAATAAGCCAGCCGTTCCGCGTCTTTTAAAAGTCCGGCTGTACGCGCCTGATAAAGCGCTTCCAGCAGGGATTCCCTGATTTTGACGCTGGGATGGGTTTGAAAGGGCTGAACTAACGGGTAAAACTCAGATTCCTCACAGTAAAAGGGAAGAACAATGACCAGCGCTGAAATAACCTCAAAGCTTTCTCGTGAATTCCGCACTATCCTGGTCAGGATCGGCTTAATATCCCGATGATCCTTCAATAGGGGATAGAATGGTTTTAAAAGATGCACCGCCTCGCGCCGGACTTCAAAATAACGATCATCCAAAGCCCGGATAATCAGATTCAAAAATTCCTTATCGGTGAAACCGGTTCGGCTGATCGCCGTTAACAGATTGCGGCGCTGGAATCCCTTCAGGCTTCCGAAGCGCTGAGCAAAGGTGAGCAGAATCTTTTTGTCATGCAGTGCTCCGGCCAGCTTGATCGCTTTGTTTTCGACCTCCCAGTTGGATGTCTGCAGGAATTCATTCAATCGGTTTCGATAATAAACCACCAGAAAATGATCGGTGTTTCCTTCCTTGACTCGCTCTCCCAAATATTGGACCAACAGATCAAAATTCAGAATATGGCTGACAAAATCAGGCAGCAGGACCTGATCCAGATACTCGATCCGGTTGGGATCCTGAAACAGGTTTTCGATAGCAGAAATCGTCCGGTATTCGAAATCATGAACAAAAAAGTGCCGAATCTGATGAGAAAGCTGATGACGCTGATCCTCGGAATTCAGCAGGTCAAACAGCGATTCCATCAGGGCCTGATGGTCAACCTGGACCGTATTCTCTGGATTCTTTTTCTCAAACGATACCCGGCAAGCCTTACGATCAGCCAGGGTGAAGGCATTCAGCTCTTGATGATCCCCCGATAAACCCCATTTGGGTATCAGGATGGTCGGTTTGCCCAGCGCCGATAACTCAGCCACGGCCCCCGCTCCCGCCCGGGTCAGGATGATATCCGCCAGCGTCTGATAATCATAGAGATCATGGCTGTATTCCAGTATCCGTCCCCATTCGCCTTCCTCTCCGGGCTTGATCAACCTGGCCGTATCAATATCCACCCATTCTGCGGCTTGTTCCTTGAGTCCCATCATGGTTTGGTAATAGGCATTGTACGGATGTTTGCTCATTCCGGTGATGTGAACCAAATAGAGATCGTTTCGAGTCGCCAACTGCCTGACCATCGTTGGAAATACCTCATTGATGGTGCGGGCTCCCATCGAACCACCGTAGGATAGTACAACCTTTCGGTGGGGCGGAATACCAAGCCGGCGGCGAATTTCTTCCGGATTCCTCGGAGTCAGATAGATGTCTCGCAGGGGATAGCCGGAAAAAAAACAGCGGTTGCTCCACAAATAGAAGGCCGATTCTTTGAAACTGACCAGAACCAGATCGGCGAAGATCGAGGCAAATTTGTTGAAAACCCCCGGCACCACATTCTGTTCCTGAATGATAATCCGGCACTTGATGAACGGCTTAAGAAAAAACGCTGAAAAAACAACCGGGGCCGAGACATATCCTCCGGTGGCAATAATCAGGTGGGGGCGATATCGGATCAAATTCCACAACGATTGCTGCATCCCGCGGAGCAGCAACAAGAAATAGATGATCTTGCGCTGAAGTGATGTACCGGCAAAAGGCGTTGAAGCAATGTGTTTCAGGGGAATTTCGGTTTTCGGTATGATGGTGCCTTCGGCCTTATCACGATTTCCCAGATAAATGGCCGATTCGACCCGGTGGTTTTTCTTTAATATCTGATAAAGGGTCAGGGCGGGATATATATGGCCGCCGGTTCCGCCACCGGTAAAACATATCCGTAATTTTTTCATGATTCGATCAGAATATTATCAAGCAGTCGGGTTTTTCCTAAAAAAACCGCCGCGACCATCACCATCCGGGCTCCCCCTCCGTTTGCAGGTTCCAGAGTGTCGGCATCCACCAGCTCCAGGTAGTCGATCCTCATTCCGGATTCCTGTTCCAACTGATGACGCACCTGATTCCGGACCTGATCCCAGGTCAACCCCTGCCGGGTCAGCCCCGTGGCCGCCTGCTGAAGTGAGGCATAAATCCGGGGCGCCAGCTGTCGTTCCTCCGGGGATAAATAGGCGTTGCGGGAACTCATCGCCAACCCGTCGGCTTCACGGACAATCGGACAAACCCGGACGCTCAAAGGAAAGTTCAAATCCTTTACCATCTGAGCGATCACCTGAGCCTGCTGATAATCCTTCCGGCCGAAATAGGCATGGTCCGGTACGACACAATTGAACAGCTTGGCCACAATGGTGGCCACTCCCCGAAAATGTCCGGGACGCTTGGCGCCGCAGAGGCCTTGACTCTTAACTTCAACCGTGATGCTGGTCTGATGCCCGGCCGGATACATCTCCTGATCGTCAGGATAAAACAGAACATCAACCTGCATTCCTTCCAATAATCCGTGATCCCGATCAATATCCCGGGGATAACGGGCCAGATCCTCCTGGGGAGAAAACTGGGTCGGATTGACATAGATGCTGACCACAGTTCGGTCATTTTCACGTTGCGATGCTTCCACCAGGCTCAAATGACCCCGGTGCAGATATCCCATGGTCGGTACCAGCCCGATGCGCCGGCCGGCCTTCCGGCATTCCAGACTCCAGCTCTGCATCTGAGCGACGGTTCTGATGACGATCATGACGGATTACCCTCCGATGACGGGAGAATCCGATTATGATGATCCACGAATACAATCCGGGGATGGTGGGTCTCCAATTCCGGTTCGGCCATATACCCAAATCCGGCGATAATCACCAGATCTCCGATCTGGACCTTGCGGGCGGCGGCTCCATTGATGACGATCTCGCCCGATCCGGGCCGACCTTCGATTATATAGGTGGAAAACCGCTCACCATTGTTGATGTTGTAAATATCCACCACCTCATAAGGCCGCATTCCGGCGGCATCCAACAGCTCCCGGTCGATTCCGATACTGCCGGTGTAATTCAGATCGGCATCGGTGATCCGGGCTCGATGAATCTTGCTTGTCAGTATTTTTTTCAGCATAACCGAATTTCAATCCTTGTTATTGGCGGGAAATTGTCCGGCATGAACCTCCCGAACATACTCCTGCATGGCTTTCAGAATAATAGGCTGGAGATTGGCATAGCGTTTGACGAACTTGGGATGGTAAGTATCGTCCAATCCAAGAATATCGTGTAAAACCAGTACTTGCCCGTCCGTTTGAGGACCGGCTCCGATTCCAATGGTGGGAATAGCCACCTGGCGGGTGATGATACCGGCCAGGTCATCCGGAATGCTTTCCAGTACAATGGAAAAACAACCGGCATCCTGCAATTCACGAGCCTGTTGGGCAATCAAGGTCGCTTCATTCTCGGTCTTCCCCTGCTGAGCATAGGACCCGAGGGTGTTGATCGATTGCGGAGTCAATCCCAAATGCCCCATGACCGGTATTCCGCTTTCCGTCATTCTCCGGATGACCTCCTGGATATAGGGCGTGCACCCTTCCAGTTTCACTGCCTGAGCTTCGGTTCTCTGTAGAATCGTTCCGGCGGATCGCATGGCTTGTTCCAAACCGGCCTGGTAAGTCATAAAGGGCATGTCGACCACCACCAACGGCTTTTCAGTGGCGCTCACCACCGCCTGACTGTGCCGGATCATCATCTCCAGATCCACCGGTAGCGTACTCCGATACCCATACAACACATTGCCCAGCGAATCTCCGATTAACACCATATCCAGTTCCGCTTGATCGCACAAACGGGCAAAATAATGCTCATACAGCGCCAACATCGATATGGGACGCTGATTTTTCAGCTTACGGATGTGTTTGATTGTCGTTCTCATGGTTTTCCTTTAAATTGAATCGATCGTTCCGGCATCTTCAGTCCTGAATCAATCCCTCCGAATATACGGCACCCAGCGCATTGCCTAAAGCAGGGTCGGATGGAAAGAACGGAACACAACCCGGATTGATTATCCCAAGCCTGCTTTTTAAAATTGAGGTGAAAAATGAGTTCTGAATCAGGGAACCGATGAAAACGACTTGGGAAATGGAATAATTGCGGGTGCAAAATGCGGCCAGATTAGCGATCTCCGTGGCTACCAAATTGATCAGTCCGAGGGCCACTGATTCTGGACGGGTGGTGGGGCTCAGTTTGGCCAGATGGGAAGCCGAAGCATCCGGCGGTACAATCCCGATCCCGGATCCGACCACATCCATTACTGTAATATCAACCTCTTCCAACCGGCCCTGGCGGGCCAGATCGAACAGATCGGTGAATCGATGGTTTGGGGTGAGCCCAAGGCATAAACGGCTGAGACCCTCCAGGGTGCCGCCCCCGATTCCGGTTCCGCCCAAATGACGATAATGCCCATGATCCACCATCACCATACAGGTTCCGGTGCCGACACTGATCGATAAAAAGCGCTCCGATTCCGGCAAAAAAAATCGGCCGCCGCCGGCGATCGCCATCAATTCGTTTACCACAGTCACCGATAGACTGGAATCATAGGCTATCTGCCTGGATCGTCCCCCGGTACTGTAAATTTGAGTCCGGGATGATACCGCCATCCCGAAAATATGCTCCAGATACTCCCGGTCAATCCGGTCGATCGGCTCGGAGGGGATAATCCGATGATCAGTTATCCGATCCTTATCGATCATCACAAACTTATGCCGGGTACACCCAAGATCCAGACCGATTCTAATCATTCATCTGCCGTCGTTTGATCATCTCCAACTGACATCCGTTGTCTTTGAATTTGACCTCATCCATAAACGAACGTATCAATAACAGGCCTCGTCCCCGGGGATTCATGATGTTTTCCGGCAGAGTCGGATCCGGAACCTTGCCGAAATCAAACCCATTTCCCTGATCCCGAATCGTAAAGAGGATCGTGGTGGGATCGACTTTTTTGATGATCTTCACATTCTTGGTCCGGTCATTCTTATTTCCATGCTCGATGGCATTCATCAGGGCTTCATGGATCGATAGCCGGATATTGTTGATATCCTGTACATTGCATAGATTGTAGTTCAGAAGATCCATCGTCAGATAGACCGCGATTCCATCGACCAGATCCGAATCGCTCGGAAATTCGATGGACGTCTCGATGGTGATATGCGGGAAAATCCGGCTTTGCTTCAGAAATTTCTCGCGAATCTTCAGAATTTTGAGTATAACCTGAAAAACTTCTTGAAAGACAAAGGGTTTACGGATAAAATTGTTGGCGCCCAACTCCAAGGCCCGGGCTAAAAAATTAAATTCGGCATAACCGGACATGATCACTACCGGCATTTCCGGATACAATTGCTTGGCCTGCTGCAGAAACTCGATCCCATCCATAATCGGCATTTTAATATCCGTCAATGCCAGGTCAAAACAGCCCTTTTTCAGCATATCCAGCCCGATCAATCCATTTGAGGCACAGGATACCACAAAATTGGGGTTGGTCGTCAATACCTCTTCTAAAAGACTGCGAATGTCTTCATCGTCATCAATGACTAATACCTTGAATTCAGCTTCCATGGGTTGACGCTATTGGGCTTTGGATTGATTGATGATTAAATTGATCGAGTCTTCCAAGGCATGAGCCTCGTCCTGCCCTGGATAGATCTGATAGGCTTCCCGAGTCAGTTTCAAGGCCTCCTCATAATTACGGCTCTGATACTTGGCTCTGGCCTTGGCGAAAACGGCACTCGATTTTTGGATCAGGTTCTGATTGATCCGGGTATACAGCGTATCCACCTGATAGGCCTGCAAAGAATCCATAATGCTGAAGTGGACATTGCCATAATTGCGCATCGCGATGGCGATGGCATAGCGTAGATAGATCTCTTTCTTGAGCTCAGGATTCAGATTGGGATTTAATCGAAGACTATCGGCCGCCTCATTGACCACACGCACATAATCATAAGCTTCCAGACTCTTATCAAGCTTTTGGACAAAGGGATACTGACTATGGAGCGGGGATGATTCCTTCTGACAACCGATGCTGAATATCAGGGTAAAAAGCAAAATAATGAAACGAAAAATCATCATAGATTCTCCTTCGGCTTTAACTTTGATTCCCGGAATTTTCATGCCGTATAAATATAACCGTTTACCGGATAAAGTCAAGCCCTTTTTAGGTTCTGGAAATGGTTGATCGAGATTATGCTTGACAAATCACGGTTTATAAACCATATTGAATAGCTGTGATTCGGCCGATTGGGAGCAATGGTCCCCGTACCGGCGAACCTCTTCCCCGAACCATAGCAGGCTTATCAACGATGGAGATTTTATGCCGTTATATCCTTTGAAGTTTGTTCCACTCTATAAAACTAAGGTCTGGGGTGGCCGATTGTTGGGGAGCGCATTGAACCGCGGTCTACCTCCCGGGGAACCGATCGGGGAATCGTGGGAACTGGCGGATCGCGATGATAATAACTCGATCATCCGCAACGGAACATGGGCGGGGATGAGCGTGCGAGAACTGCTCCAAAAGGAGCGCCGGCAGATTATGGGCGACCGCTTGGCACTTCGCTATCCGGCCGAATTCCCTCTCCTGATTAAATTTATCGACGCCTCAGATGATCTCTCCATCCAGGTTCATCCGGATGATGACATGGCCTCACAGCTCGCCCATGATTCCGGTAAAACCGAGTTCTGGTATATCATCCGGACTGAGCCGGAAACAATCATCAATTACGGAATCCAGCCCGGAATCGATCGGGACATGGTCGAATCCTCGATCCGCTCCGGCCGAATCCGCCACATTCTCCAGTTTTATCCGGTAGAGGCCGGCGATAGCCTGTTTATCCCCGCCGGCTGCGTCCACGCTATCATGAAGGGCACGCTGCTGGCAGAAATCCAACAAAATTCCGATGTCACTTATCGGCTGTATGATTGGGACCGCCCCGGGCTGGACGGCCGCCCCCGCCCCCTCCACCTCGATCAAGGCATGGCCGCGCTCAAACTGTTTCCAAATCTAAAAATCCGTTCCGCCCGCCATCCCTCTTCCCGCCTGGCCGATTGCCCCTACTTCCGCATCGACCGAATCTCACTTCAGCCCGGACAATCGATCCCCATCCTCATCGATCAACCCGTCATTCTTATGATCATTCGCGGAAAAGGATCAATCGGTTCGGAATCGTTTGATTTGGGAGAAACTATTTTACTTCCCGCCGGTTTAAAAATAACGGAACTGAAGAATCGGCCCGAAACCGACGCCTTAATTCTCAAAATTAGTGTAAAGTGAGGAGATTGTTATGAAAAAGCCGATAGCATTGATCATTCGGGATGGATGGGGTTTCAATCCCCGTCCGGACCATAATGCCATCTATCATGGAACTACGCCGAATCATGATAACTATGTGGCCAATTATCCCACCACCCTGATCGGAGCGTCCGGGGTAGATGTCGGATTGCCGGACGGCAATCAGGGATCCAGTGAAGTCGGGCATCTGAATATGGGCGCCGGACGGGTGGTATACCAAACCCTGGTCCGGATCAACCTCAGTATTCAGAAGGGCGAGTTCCAGCAGAATCCGGTCTTCCTCCGCCAACTGGAACGGATTCGGCAAAGCGGATCCAATCTTCATTTAATGGGTTTGGTTCAGGATCAGGGTGTGCATGCCCATACCGATCATCTGCTGGAATTGATGAAAATGGCAGCCGCGGCCGGCTTGCGACCGGATCAGGTCCTGATCCATATCTTTTCCGACGGACGCGATACCCCGCCCAGTTCAACCAAAACCTATATCCAACCGATCCTGGACCGGATCGATCAAGATGGGGTCGGCCGGATCGCCACCATCAGCGGGCGCTATTTCGGTATGGACCGCGATACCCGCTGGGATCGGGTCGAATTGGCTTATCGGCTTCTGACTGATGCTGCCACCGAACGACCCCGCTTCGAACACGTCTTTCAAGCCGTCGATGACGCCTACCAGGCCGGCGAAACCGATGAATTCATCAAACCCAGAGTGATTGGGGATTATCAGGGTATCCAGGACCATGACGGCATAATCTTTTTCAATTACCGGCTGGACCGCACCCGGGAACTGACCCGGGCCTTTGTAGAAGACGGTTTTGACCACTTCTCCCTCAAATCCATTCCCCATCTCCACTATGTCTGTATGACCGAGTATTATGAGGGAGTAAGCGCGAACCATCGGGCTGATGTCGAAATCGCCTTTCCCCCAATCACCCTGGATCACCTCATGGGTCAGGTCATTGCCGATGCCGGTCTTAAACAACTTCGGATCGCCGAGACTGAAAAATACGCCCACGTCACCTTCTTCTTCAACGGCCAATCCGATATCGTCTTCCCCCATGAGGACCGAATCGTTATCCCAAGTCCCAAAGTGGCTACCTATGATTTAAAGCCCGAAATGAGCGCCTTCGAGGTCAGAGATAAAGCCGTCGGACTAATCACCGACGATCTCTATGATGTCATTATCCTAAACTTTGCCAATCCGGATATGGTCGGGCATACCGGGGATTATGAAGCGGCGGTTAAGGCTATCAATGTGGTGGATCAATGCGTCGGTGACGTCGTCACTACGATCCTGAAACATGACGGAATCGTATTTCTGACCTCCGACCACGGAAATGCGGAACAGATGGTTGATTATCAAACCGGAGAACCCCATACCGCCCACACCACCAACCCGGTCTGGCTGCATCTGATCTCTAATCACCCTTATCTTCAAAAGAATAAGATCCGGCTCAAATCACAAGGACGGCTGGCCGATATTGCTCCGACCATGCTTTCTCTTATGAATATCGATATCCCCGCTGCCATGAACGGGACAATCCTGGTTGAAAAAATCTAAAACTCAGCCGAGGGTGGGCCGGTGAGTTTCATATGCCGTGATCTTATCGATCCGGCGGGCATGCCGGTCCCCCTCAAACGGAGTTGACAGGAATACCTCCACCATTCTCCAGGCCTCGTCCGGGGTTTGGTTCATAACACCTATGGCTAATATATTGGCGTTATTGTGACGGCGGG
>JAGOEH010000262.1 GCA_017997825.1 Candidatus Delongbacteria bacterium
CTGCATGTAGCCCTGTTTCCAATAGAGATCCGCCTGATATATATAGGCCATCCGGGAATAAGGATGGCCCAGCCGGAATTGTCCCGCCTGGCGAAGGGCCTCGATTCTTGACTGATCGCTGTTGATACGGTTCAGGCTTTCGCAATGGTATTGATTTGATTTTTCCGCCAGGGTGATCAGACTGACCGGTTTGAGATAGGGGACAGCGTGTTGGAAAAGGTTTTGATGATAAAGGCTCTGACCCAGCCATAACCGGGTTTCCTGGATCATATGCCCGGTTAGGGGCAGGGCGGTGATGATCCAGATTACGACGAATACCCAGCGGCGGGGAGAGGATTGGAATTCATCACTGGTTGTGGTTACGGCTATCAGCCACCATAATCCGAGGCTTGACAAAATCCAAATACCGGTATCAGTCATCAGGATTTCCGGCCGGAAGGATAGCAGATAGTATATCAATCCGGTGATCAGCCACGGGGTGATCCGGATGAGACCGGGGATTATCTGTTTCGGGATCAGGCCATTCCGCCATGAGACAGCGGGATACATCAGCCGGTACCAGGCGGCAGCACCGGCCGCCATTGAAACGGTGATCCATAGGGTGGAGTATTTTAGTTCCGGATGAAATCGTAGCGGCGGAATGAAAAGCAGGATGGCGGTTATCAGGGCCAATAGTCCGATCCAAGGCCGGGGCCTGATATCGGCCGTCGGACTCTTTTCTGTGAACGATGGTCTGTCGGAATCAGGATGGAAGGACGGCTGAGCGGCCCGGAAATTGGGAAGGGTGTGCAGCCATAGGGCCAGTAGGATATAAGCCAGGGCGGTTTCACTCAATGAAGCGAAGCTGAACTGAATACCCATATAAAATCCGATTAAACATGCCGTCAGGACAATATGGAGCGCCTGATGACGGAAAAATTTCGGGGCGGGTTTTGATTGTATGATCATGATTCCATACAGGGCCAGATACTGATAGGGGATGGAGGTGATCAGCCATGGATATTTCAGGATTGGGAAAAGCGACAATCCGACCAGGGTCAATCCGGCCAGAATGAAAGATAACCGGATCATACCGGAGCGAGATATGATGCACAGGGTTTTCAGGCCGGCAAGCAGGAAAAAGGCCCATAACAGTAATTCCAGGATCATAGCCGGGAACCCGGAACGAAAGACGGCGTCGAGCAGGGGAGAATGGAGGCGGTCGCTCATCCGAAGAGGGATTTCATAGTCTTCGAGTTCCGTCGGATAGATGATCGGATAAAGATGCTGCAGGGCATCCGGTCCGTATCCGATCCAGTTTCGGTACCGGGTCAGCGGATCGGGAATGCCGCGGGTATCGGTGAAAACCGGTGGTTGCAGCAAGGCCTGAGCGGCGGATTGGCGCATGATACGGCGGACCTCGATGGTTCCGCTTCGGCTGCCGATTTCACCGATTTGCGGCCACAGGAACAAACCGGCGGCTATTCCGGCCGGGATGATGACGGTAATAATTACTCTGATCCACAGTCTGCATCTGATCCAAGATAGCCGGGTATGACCATATAACAAACCCAGTACTCCCACTCCAACCAGCCATCCCAGCATGGGGCCGCGGCTACCGGTCAGAACCAGCGCCGTGACCGTCAATCCGCATGCCGTCAAGCTTCCCATCCAACGCCGATCACGCCAATTATCAATTTGGATCATTCGGTAAAGGCTCATAAAAAAAGGAAAAATCAGATAAGACCCCAGAAAAATCGGGTTTCCCAAAGTTGAACTGACCCGGCCGGCCGGCCGGTCCAGCCAGATCCGGATATCGAAACCGGCCGCTTGCCACAGCGCATAGATGATAATCGGTATTGAACCCAAGATGATCAGCTCCAGGATGTGATCACGGCGGTCAGGATCCCGCGTGATCACCAGGCTCACCATGAATATCCCGGCCATCATCATCCCACTTGCTCCGCCATGATAGCGGTTGATGTTTCCCCACCAGGATTCACCGGGCGAGATGGATAATAAGACGCTGACCAGCGTCCAGATCAGATTGACCAGCACCAGTATGATTGGTATCGGATACTGTCGGATCAGTTCCCGCCACGTGATGAAGGATAACGTCAGGTGCCGGAGCGATACGATCCCGATCCCGATTCCGATCCCGATCATCCCAAACCCCAGCAGGTAGAACTTGGCCGGTTCGAATATCATCAGCGTCTGATGATTCATGGCCAACGGTAGTACCGCCGTCAGACTGTAAAAAATGGGAAGTATGATGTCGGTCGATACACCGATAGTCCGGTGGGGAACGGAAGATTTCAATAAGGAGAGCCTTTCTTCGGATCGAGTATTATAATCCGGAAACTCTTGCCGTTGTTCATTCGGCTTCCAGGCCATAACTTAACATGGATCATCCCGATTGTCAAGATATTTTTCCGATCGGAATGATTCGGGATGACGTGTGAAACCGGAAAAAATCAGTTGTTTTTTAACGGTTTTTCGTTATCTTTACAATAAAACTGATGGCCGGGTGAGGTGTTGATCGTTCCGTGAAAAGGGATATATGAATATTTTACTGGTCTATAAATCATTTCCGCCGGTGATG
The DNA here is from genome assembly GCA_017997825.1 of Candidatus Delongbacteria bacterium. Lineage (GTDB taxonomy): Bacteria > JAGOEH01 > JAGOEH01 > JAGOEH01 > JAGOEH01 > JAGOEH01. The sequence continues at coordinate 2,582 of JAGOEH010000262.1, forward strand.
GGTGGCGTTGAATTCTATTTAGGCATGCTGGCTGATCGGCTGACTGTCAAGGGGCACCAGGTTCGGGTGGTGACGACCTGGAATCATTTTCGATCGGAGACGGAGCATCATTCCATGTTGACGATCGAGCGATGCGGCCACTGGATCGAAGCGGCTTCGACTCCTGTCAGTCCTTCATTTTTTCGATCGTTTAGACGGTGGGTGGGCTGGAGTGATCTGGTGCATCTCAATATGCCCTATCCGCCGGCCGATCTGGCCTATTGGATGCTTGGGGGGAACCGGCCGCTGGTGATCACCTATCATTCCGATATTATCCGCCAGCGGGTGCTGGGATGGCTGCATCGTCCTCTGATGAAAGCGGTTTTGAACCGAAGCCGACGCATTATGGTTTCTTCGCAGGCTTATTTGGAATCCTCGCCGGTTTTGTGTCACTATCGGGATAAGTGCCGGATTGTGCCGATCGGGATCCCGATTGAGACCAATCCGGTTTCTCCTGAGTTGCAGGTCCGGGCGGAAGAGATCCGGCGGTGTCATGCTCCCGGTCCATTGGTTCTGTTTATTGGACGGATGCGGCATTATAAAGGACTGGATATCGTGATCCGGTCGGTCGAACGCTGTCCGGCTGTCCGGCTGCTGGTGATCGGTGACGGGGTGATGGCTTCATCTTGGCGCCGGATGGCGGAAATGGGCCCGGCCCGGGATCGCATTTGTTTTCTTGGCGATCAGGATGAATATACCAAAAGTGCCTATCTGGCGGCTTCCGATATGCTGGTGCTGCCATCCGTCAACCGATGCGAATCATGGGGATTGGTCCTGCTGGAAGCGATGGCGCACGGTCTTCCACTGATCACCACCGAACTGGGTACCGGAACCAGCGTCATCAATCAGGACCAGTTTACCGGCCTGGTCGTCCCTCCCGACGATGTGAATGCGCTGGCTGCCGCCATATCCCGGATGGCGACCCAGCCCGAACAGCGTCGGGAATGGGGGGAGAATGCCCGGCGACGATGTCTGGAATTGTATCGGATCGATCCGATGATCGACCGGATCGAGCAGGTTTACCATGAAACCCTCTCATAAGCTCTCTCATGAGGGTTCACGTCCTTGTATCGCCATGCTGGTGTGGAATGATTGCCGGAGCGATTACCGGGTGTTGAGAGAAGCGGAATCCTTGAGAAACGCCGGATACCGGGTATGTCTGTTCGGGATCGTTAAAGGAAGAATCGGGGTGGAAACGGTCCGAATCCGGAATCTGCGAGTCCGGTTGGTCGGTACCGGGAATCCTTATCATGCCGGCTCCAAGGCCTGGCATCTCTATATCAGTACCATCTGGTGCCTGAGTCGCCTGATTAATCTTCAGAAGCCTGATTATCTTCACGCCCATGACTGGAGCGGTCTGATACCCCTTTACTTCTATAAATGGCGTTACGCTGCCCGAATACCCCTGATCTGGGATAATCATGAAATCGGGTGTTCCGATTATCGCCAGCTGTGGCATCGTTTTCCCTGGCCCTGGAATGCTCTGAATATGGTGATGGAATGGCTTGGACGGAGGATTGTCCGGCGATCCGTCCAGTCCGTGATTGTCGTCAATGATCATTTGGCGGAACTC
>JAGOEH010000042.1 GCA_017997825.1 Candidatus Delongbacteria bacterium
CCCTCAGTAAGATTGACCAGAAGCCTTTCAAACTGGTAATTACTGATTTAAATATGCCGGAAATGGATGGACTTCAGCTGATTACAGCCTTAAGAGCCAAACCAGCCTTCCGGTTTTTACCGATCATTATGCTGACCACCGAATCCCAGGAAGACAAGAAGAAGCAGGGGACACAAGCCGGTGCCAGCGCCTGGATCGTCAAACCTTTCACCCCGGAAAAACTGATTGAAACGGTTAAAAAATATGTACCCTAATCCGGGAATCAGCAAGGAGGCATTATGGCCGATATTCGGATAGTGGAACAGACGGATCAAATCACGCTGCAGATTGAAGGCGAATTATCGATTAATGACGCCTTGAATCTCCGCGATAGTCTCTCTCAAGCTATCGATTACCGGAAACCAATTCTGATCGATCTTGATCGGGTAACCGAATTCGATCTGACGGCTTTCCAGCTTTTCTGTTCGGCCCATCGGACGGCGATGGCCCAGGGGATCAGATTAAGAATCCAGCCTCAGAATTCAAAACAGTTTCTGGAGATCATCGAACAAATCGGGTATCCCAGACAGTTAGGCTGCAATGAATCCAATCCGCAGGATTGCTTATGGATAATCGGATGAAGAAATCGATTCGGGTGTTGATTGTGGACGACTCGGCCGTCGTCAGACAGACCTTGGAATCCCTGCTTTCGAGTGATCACGACATTCAGGTGATCGGAACAGCCGCCGATCCGATTCTGGCTGCCCATAAGCTGGAGGAAGAGGTGCCGGACGTTATCACGTTGGATATCGAAATGCCCCGGATGGATGGCTTGACTTTTCTACAGCATCTGATGAGTCAACACCCGATTCCGGTGGTGATCTGTTCCAGTCTGACTGAAAAAAGCAGTGAAACCGGCTTGAAAGCCCTGGAATATGGGGCCGTGGATATCATTACCAAACCCAAGGTCAATACCAAGCAGTTTCTGGAAGAATCCCGGGTCCTGATTTGCGATACCGTCAAAGCCGCCGCCCAGGTCAATGTTCAACGTCTGATCCTGGCTCCCAAGCTGAAAGTTCAGCCTAAGTACTCCGCCGATGTTATAATGGATAAACCCAAAGGACGCGCTATGTTCGGTACCACCGAAAAGGTGGTGCTGGTAGGGGCGTCAACCGGAGGCACGGAGGCCCTGCGTGAATTGCTAAGCATGCTGCCGGCGGATATACCCGGAATTGTCATTGTCCAGCATATGCCGGAAAACTTTACCCGGGCTTTTGCCCAACGGCTGAACCAATTATGCCGCATCGGGGTCAAAGAGGCTGAAAATAACGATACGGTCTTGCGGGGCCACGCCTTGATCGCTCCCGGCAACCACCACCTGCTGCTCAAACGCAGCGGAACACGATACTATGTGGAAGTCAGAGACGGACCTCTGGTCTCACGGCACCGCCCCTCGGTCGATGTACTGTTCCGATCCGGAGCACGCTATGCCGGTAAAAATGCCCTGGGAATCATCATGACCGGTATGGGGGATGACGGCGCCAAGGGCCTGCTCGAATTGAAAGACAGCGGGGCTTCCACCATTGCCCAGGATGAAAAAAGCTGTGTGGTATTCGGAATGCCTAAAGAAGCCATCCTCTTGGGCGCCGCCAATAAAATCCTTCCTCTGGACCAACTGGCTGGAGAAATCGCCGGTCTGTGATCAATCCTCTTGATCCTGAATTCCTGGTTATCCTCTCCCGATCATCCGGGTCCTCTTCTTTTTTCCTTTTCTTCCCCACCGTTTTTTAGAATCAACATTCCGTCATACCCCGATTCTCCCTCTTCTGAAACAGAAATGAGTTTTTTCTCAACCCAGCGTTAAGCGATGGCGGAAACCAATCGATCCGGACCCTATCAATTTATTTTTGATAAACTCTTCCATTTTCATATGAAACATTCGATCAAACTTACCGTATTTTTAGCATAACATGACTATTCCTGACCGCCGATCTTTTTGGGCGACCGATTTTCGATTCACCATAACGGCATAGATTCAAAGGAGATGAAGATGGCCAAGACTTCCGGTAGAAAGAGTCGCAAAAAATATATCATCATTGGAGTGAGTGCCCTGATCCTCATTCTGATTGTGTTTAACTCCATTTCAAGCAAACGGAAAAAATCGATCATTATCGTCCAATCCGAAAAAGTACAGAAGCGGAATATCACTCAGATTGTTTCCACCACCGGCAAGATCAATGCCGAATACAAGGTCCAGATTACACCGGAAGTCACCGGAGAGATTGTCCAGTTGCCGGTCAAAGAGGGGGACATCGTAGACAAAGGCGATCTGCTGATTCGTATCAAGCCGGATATTTACACAGCCTCAAAAGATCGGGCGTCAGCCAACCTTCAATCTGCCCGCAGCAACCTGAATGTTCAGAAAGCCTCCTTTGAAAAATTCAAATCCAATTATGAACGCTACCTGGAATTGATCAAGAAGAAGATGTGCAGTCAATCCGAGTTTGAAGAATCTCAGTCCAATTATCTGATTCAGAAAGGACAGCTTGAATCTCAGCAAGCTCAGGTTTTACAGGCTGAGGCAACCTTGAAAGAAGCTGAGGAAAACCTGGCCAAAACCGCTATCTATTCCCCGATGCGGGGCACCGTCAGCCAATTGAATGTCGAATATGGGGAACGGGTTCTGGGCAGTGGATACAGCCAAGGAACCAATATCATGACCGTGTCGGATCTGTCGGCTATCGAGGCTATCGTAGAGGTCGATGAAAATGATGTGGTCATGATAGCGATCGGAGATACCGCTACCATCAAGATCGATGCCTTTGGTGACAAGATATTCCAGGGAACGGTGACGGAAATCAGTAATAGTGCAACGACCACCGGATTAGGCACCCAGAACGAAGTCGTCAATTTCGAAGTAAAAATAAGACTGGAAGCCCAGGACACCAAGATGCGGCCGGGAATGTCATGTACCGCCGACATCCAAACTGAAAAGAAACTGAATGTATTATCGGTCCCGATCCAAAGCGTTACGGTCGCCGCTACCCCCCTTATGAACAATCCCGAAAACCGCGACAACGACACAGTTCCGGTCAAAGCCAAAAAAGAGGAAAAACCTCAGGAAATCGTCTATCTGGTCCAAAACAAGCTGGCGATCTCCAAAGCCATCAAAACCGGGATCAGTGACGACAATTATTTTGAGGTGATCGAGGGAGTCCAAGAGGGAGATGAGGTAATCAGCGGACCCTACCGAGCCATCTCCAAGGAACTGAAAGACAGTGTCAAGGTCAAGGTCGAATCCAAACCGAATCAGGGAAAAAAGCAATGAATCTCATCGACATTCATCATATCGGGAAAACCTATCAGATGGGCGACGTAGAAGTCAAGGCCCTGGACGATGTTTCACTCGCAATTCAGCCGAATGAATATGTAGCCATCATGGGCCCCTCCGGCTCAGGCAAATCGACGCTGATGAACATTATCGGATGTCTGGATACACCGACCCATGGTCAGTATGTACTGAATGGAAATGATGTTTCCGACATGAGCGACAACCGATTAGCTGAAATCCGCAACCGGGAGATCGGCTTTGTTTTTCAGACCTTCAATCTCCTGCCCCGATCCCATTCCCTTCACAATGTCGAGCTCCCCCTGATCTATGCCGGGGTTCCGGCCCATATCCGTAAGGAGAAAGCTATCCAGGCGCTTCACAATGTCGGGCTGGGGGATCGTGTTCATCACAAGCCCAATGAGCTTTCGGGCGGGCAGAGGCAACGAGTGGCGGTAGCCAGAGCCCTGATCAACAATCCCTCTATTATTCTAGCCGATGAACCAACCGGAAATCTGGATTCTAAGACTGGTGATGAAATCATGATTCTGTTTCATGAACTCCATCAGAAGGGGAATACCATCATTATCGTCACACATGAAGAGTATATCGCCGAACATGCCGCCCGAATCATCCGTATCAAAGACGGCCTGATCGAATCGGACACCCCAAACCCAAGCCGAATTAAATGAAAAAAAACTTAGCGGCGATCCTGTTCGAGCTCAGGGAAAGCCTGATGATATCCTTCGGCTCGATTATTTCCAATAAAACCCGCTCCATTCTGACCACGCTGGGGATCGTGATTGGAGTTACGTCAGTGGTTCTAATGTCAACCGCCATCAAAGGGATTGACCGTTCCTTCGAACAGGGCATCAGCGCTTTTGGAACCGATGTTCTGTATATCGATAAGTGGAACTGGTTTTCGCATGATGATTTCTGGAAGATGAGAAACCGTCCCAATCTGACCATCAAGGAGTATAACCGGTTCAAGGAGATGGTCAGTCTGCCGGCAGCCACCGCACCCACCATCGGCAACAACCAGACCATCAAATACAAAAACAACAAAATCGAGAGCGCCGCGGTAACCGGCACGACCCAGGATTACATCCGGACTACCAATCTGAGCTTCGAGAGCGGACGATTTTTTACGGAAATGGAATCGGAAGGGGGACGTAATGTGGCGGTAATCGGATATGAAATCGCTCAAAAGGTCTTTGATCGGGAAATCCCGATCAATAAATACATCAAGATCGGCAATTACGATTTCAAGGTAATCGGCGTACTCTCCAAACAGGGCAGTTTTCTGATGGGGAATTTCAATCCCGACAATCAGGTATACGTACCGATCAACAATATTTTCAAACACTTTGTTCACAACCATTTCCGATCCGTCACCATCAGTGTCAAATGCAGCAGCCAGGTTGCCATCACCGCTACCCGTGATGAAGCGCTGGAAGTAATGCGCCGGATTAGGGGGTTAAAGTACAACGAAGAGGATAATTTCTCAATCAATCAGCAGGAAGCCTTAATCCAGCAGTATAATCAAACCGTGGGCGTCATCCAGGTAGCCGGGTTCTTTATCACCGGACTGGCTTTACTGGTCGGTGCCATCGGGATTATGAACATCATGTTTGTGTCGGTCAAGGAGCGCACCCGCGAAATCGGGGTCCGGAAAGCTCTGGGAGCCAAACGTCGTACCATTATCTCCCAATTTGTAATCGAAGCCTCGATGCTTTGTCTGATGGGAGGATGTATCGGTCTGGTAATTGCCGTCGCGCTCAGCTTTGTCATCCAGAAGTTTTTACCCACCTCAGTACAGTTTGACGCCATGTTCCTGGCCATTGGTATATCCCTGTTCACCGGACTGGCTTCCGGAATGGCTCCTGCCGTTAAAGCCTCCAGACTGGATCCGGTCGATTCGTTAAGGTATGAGTGAGGAGTCTTCATGAATAACCTGAAAGAAGTCTTTGGCATCGCCTGGTCCTCCTTCCGTCAGAACAAAATGCGCAGTATTCTGACCCTGCTGGGGATTATTGTCGGCGTGTTCTCGATTATCGTCATCTCCACCATCATCACCATTCTTCAGAACAGCATCGAGTCCGGTCTCTCCATGCTGGGCAGTAATACCTTTCAGATCCAGAAATTCCCGGCTATGGATGAAGGCCATAACCGACACAAATACCGAAACCGCAAAGACCTGACCATGTCCGAATACTATCGTCTCAAACCCTTGCTGACTCAGGCCCGCTATGTCGGCGCCGAACTCTGGCAATGGGGAGTAACCGTCAAATATGGAAACCAGGAAACCAATCCGAATGTCCAGATCGCCGGAGTCACCCCGGAAGCCTTACCCAACAACAGTTGGGAAGTTGATGAAGGCCGAGACATCAAAAACCAGGATGTCGATCATTCCACCAGCATTGTACTACTGGGATATGATGTCAAAACCAAACTGTTCCCCAAAATGAATCCGGTCGGCCGAAAAATAAGAATTGACGGAAATATGTACCAGGTAGCCGGAATCCTAAAAGCTCAGGGCCAGTTTTTCGGTCAGAGCCGGGATAATTTTGTCATTATTCCGATCACGACGTTTCAGAAGTATTACGGGAAAAACCGGAACAGTGTCAATATCACAGTCATGAGTTATGATGCTGAAAGTTACGATCCAACCATCGAAGCTGCCATCGGGTATATGAGGTCCATCCGCAAGGTCGCACCCGGCGAGGAAAACGATTTTGAGATATTCAGCAACGAGAGCCTGCTAACCCAGATGAATTCGATAACCCGCTATGTCAAGCTCGGAGCCATTGTCATCTCGCTTATATCATTGCTGGCGGCCGGAGTAGGCATCATGAACATCATGTTGGTATCGGTCACCGAACGGACCCGGGAAATTGGAATCCGCAAAGCGGTCGGCGCCAAAAAACATAATATCCTCTTCCAGTTCATCATCGAAGCCATTATCCTTTGCCTGATCGGCGGCGTGATCGGAATTGTCCTGGGGGTGGGAGTCGGTAATCTGACCAGCTCCTTCTTCAATTCCAATCCGGCCTTGCCGATCACCTGGATTATAATTGGGCTATCGCTATGTATCATGGTTGGATTGGTTTTCGGAACTTATCCGGCCTATAAAGCCGCCCAGATGGACCCAATCGAAGCGCTTCGCTACGAATAATCCCCCTATCAAGCATGACCAAAGCCCGGTTGATCCCGGGCTTTTTTGGTTTGCACCCGGCAGGGCGCACCTACTTGGATCATCAAAAGACTATGAACCAGCGTTATCAGATTATTGGAGATAAGCGATCAACAATCAGGAGAGGGCTATTCCATTCATCGATCGGATTGATTCGTAGACAGCAACCGATCAATCAGATCAGTTTATGAATGACATGGGTTACGATGCCCCAAACCGCAAAATCCATATCCGGTGTAACATCCAAAACAGGATAATGGTCATTCTCAGGGACCAAGCAGATTTTATTGCGGGATTTTCTCAACCGTTTGACCGTCAATTCTCCATTGACAACAGCGACAATGATATAGTTGTTCATGGCTTCCAGCGATCGGTCGACAATCAGCAAATCGCCGGAATGGATACCGGCTCCGATCATAGAATCCCCCTCGACCCGCACAAAAAACGTAGCGGAAGGATGATGGACCAGATACTCATTCAGATCCAGTTTTTTATCGATGAAATCATCCGCCGGGGAAGGAAATCCGGCTACAATTCTGGAACCGGCCAGGATTGGCGATTGCGGATCAGACTTAGACATGAAGCGTTTTCCTTTTCAGAAGATGGTGTAGAATCCATTTAAATTCCGTGAATAAACCGGACGTTGCCGGATCAAATCCTGATCAGCGGTAATTCATTCCATCGGGTTGTATATCGGTTGGAACGCAACGCCTGACGCATAGACCAGCTTTGATCGATCCCGGATGACGCAATTCGGATGGAATGGGCCCCCCACTTGGTGTTGATCTGATCCAGAGTTTCCATTACCGTATGTATACCGGGTTGGTCGGAGGTTTCAGAAAACAATTCGGTTTGCTGATATTGGTCGGAAACCATACCACCCAGCATGATGCCGGCTTTCCGGTACACATATCCCTCCCGGTAAAGCTGATTCAGGCAGATGTGGGATTGTTTGATCAAACGGATTGTATCCGCACAGGGTGGGACCAATCGGGCAGCAGCGGAATTATAATAAAAGTTGTTTTTCTTGAAGCGATCGGTCATGACAAAAACCTGCATCCAGGATGCCAGGGAATACTGATGTCGCAATTTTTCGGCGGCCCGGGAACAATACTCGGCCACCGCTTCTTCCAGATCGATCCGTCGGGTTACGGGGCGACCAAAGGATCGGGAACAGAGGATTCCTTGCCTGGAAAGGGGGAGATCATCCAGAGGCAGGCACGAAATCCCGCGGAGTTCCAGCACGATTCTCCGTCCGACAATGGTCAGATGCTTTTCAATCCATCGTTCATCGCTGTATTTCAGGTGCAGGGCCGTGAAAATGCCGTTTTTTTTCAGCCATTGCGCCGATTGACGCCCGATTCCCCATATGTCATCCACCTCGATCTGATGCAGCCAATCATCACCATCCGGGCGGTTCGCCAGATCGAAGATGCCACCCCATGCACGGTTTTTTTTGGCAATTCGGGTAGCCAATTTAGCCAGTGTTTTACTCGCCCCGATTCCAACCGAAACCGGCACCCCAATCCAATGCCCGATCCGCTCCCGAATATGCCGGGCATACGGCTCCAGGTCACCTTTGGCAATGTGCTCCAATCCTAAAAAAGCTTCATCGATGGAATAAACCTCCAAGCGGGGAGTCATCTCGGAGAGCAGCCGCATCACCCGATGTGAAATATCCCCATATAAAGCATAATTGGATGAGAACACTGTTACATCATGGCCGGCAATCAGAGACTTGTTCCGATAAAACGGAGTTCCCATCTTGATTCCCAAAGCCTTGGCCTCGTTGGAACGTGCGATAATACATCCATCATTATTGGATAAAATTACCAGCGGTTTTCCCGCCAGATCGGGCCGGAAAAGCCGTTCGCACGATGCGTAAAAATTATCACAATCCACCAGGGCAAAAATCGGGTTGATCATTCGCCATCCTTTTTCTAAACCTAACAATTTATTTCCGGATTGTCAAGCCCCTTCCCCTCTTGGCCAATCCCATCCCGTCATACCTGTCAGGCATAGTTCCACCCTGTCAGCCGTAATATCCACCATCATTAAATATCGCTTGACAGGCAGCCTGCTTTCACTTATCTTAATCATAAACTCAAGCCGGCCTTTCCCCTCCCCTGCCGATAGCTGATCTTACCCATTGCGGGTATGGGAAAAAGGCATTCGGAGCTGTATCTCTATGGTTGAAAACAATATAATCAATCCTCCGTGTTTCAATCCTGAGATGATTCATGGATTGAATGATTTTTTGGAACAAGCGCAACCGATCAAGTATTACCTGTTGGTTCTCTATTCCCATGAGGAGATAATGGGAGAAAGCTGTGAAGTCATGGAGCAGTTAAAAATCGGCCGCTCGACCGATAATGATCTGGTTGTGCGAGACCCCAGGGTATCCCGTCATCATTTTAAAATCACCCGTGAGAAGAACGGGCTCTTTGTGACCGATTTGCTATCCAAAAACGGAACCTATCTGAATCATCAGAGGATTGAATCCTCGGTTCAACTAAAAAACGGAGATATCATCAATGCCGGATGGTCGATATTTCGCTTTGATGAACAGCGAGATATCAGGATCACCATGATCCGGAATATCTATCTGGAAGCGATCAAGGACAAGCTGACTCAACTATTTAACAAGCAATACATCATCAATCAACTGCTCCATCACATATCGGAAAAAGCAAATCTACCCTTTGCTTTGCTGATGATGGATATCGATCATTTCAAACAGGTCAACGATACCTATGGACACCCGGCCGGAGACGAGGCATTGCGGTATGTCGCCTATCGGATCGCATCGATTGTCCGAGAGCATGATGTGGCTGCCCGGTATGGAGGAGAAGAGTTCATGGTCGGCCTGATGGGAGTCGGCCCCGATCAGGCCTGGGAAATCGCGGAACGGATCCGGACGGCTGTTGCCGCAGAACCGATCCGGACAGAGAACGCGGTTTTCAGTCTGAGTATCTCGATCGGAATCGCTTTTTTTCCGGCGGAATATCACGACATGGATAAGCTGATCGCCTTGGCGGACCGTCGGTTATATCAGGCCAAACATGGCGGCCGAAACCGGACCATCATGAATACCGATCCCGGCCGATCATAACAAAGCTGGAGAGATAAATGAAAAAAAGCATCGGCAAATACCCGATTGAGGCCGAATTAGGCAGCGGAGGAATGGGCAAGATCTATCGGGCCCGACATCCATCCCTGAATAAACCGCTAGCCATCAAAGAGTTGACTATTCCTGACGATCCTCAATTCCAGCACCGATTTCAGCGCGAATCAGAAATTTTATTCGATTTCTCTCATCCCCATATTATCAAATACATGGATTCAGGCCAGGATAAAAAACGAGGTCTCTTTTTTTTAGTCATGGAATATATCGATGGATTATCCCTGGATAAGCTGATCCGGGAAAAAGGCTACATTCGGCCGGATATAGCCATCCTGATCGCGGCCATGGTCTGCGACGGCCTGCACTATGCTCATGACCATCGGATCATCCATCGGGATGTCAAATCATCCAACATTTTTATCGCTTATGACGGATCAGTCAAAATCGGAGATTTCGGTATATCGGGATTCAGCGAAACCCGGTCCACGGCCTTGACATTGACAGGTCAGTTGATCGGAACCCCGGCCTATATGCCTCCCGAGCTGTTCAATCAAGATGTGCAGCTCAACGCTCCCTCTCCGACTATGGATATCTACAGTATGGGGGTTGTAATCTATGAAATGCTGTTGGGACATAATCCATTCGAACAGCCGACACTTGCCGGTACCATCCGGCAGGTGGTAACCAATTCATATAGCTCTTTCGACAACCTTCCTCAAACGACTCCACCCTGTATCCAATCCATCATCCGTAAATGCCTCAGGGCAAACCCGCAAGAGCGGTATCAAACTGCCCGCGAGTTAAAGCTTGATCTTTTGAAGACTATCGATTTACCCTCCGAGCAGCTTGACGATCGTAGAATATCCCTCCAGCTCCAGGATTATCTGGCCGGTCGGATTGAGCCGGAAACCCGGATCAATTGGCCGACCCGCCAACCCTCCACCGCCCGAAGGAAAACCACGGTTCTCGTTCTGATTACCGTTTTGTTTGTCCTGATCATTATGGTCCTCAGCCTGCGCCTTTTGCGGCCGGATTCACGTTCCGGTCCGGATCAATCGCCCCAATCAGCCGATACGCTTCTTTCTCCCAACGATACGATCGGACGGGATTCCAGCTATCCAGTAGTCATTGCGATTGATTCTTCATTTTCTGCCACGTCGGAAAAAACGATGCCGGTTCAGCCGTCATCCCAAGGCCTTTCAAAATCGATTGGTAAAACACAGCCCACTACCGACAGCTTAAGTTTGGAAAGTGTCGTCAAAAAATACCAACGCTATGTCCGCTTTAAAATCCGAATGGAACACCCGATTGATCGTTTGCCCAAACCTCCGGTTAAAAAGAAACCCAGGCGCCCCGAATTTGAACCAGCCCGTGTTGTTTCAGTTTTCTACCATGACCAAAACGCCACCCGGGAAGAGCATTTGGTGTTGGATACCCCGGTCCGGGAACATGATCATACCTATTTTATCAGCTCCAATATTCCATTTACCAGTGATACGATTTTTGTCCGATTTCAATCCAACCAGTGGTATCATCCCCAGTCCAATGCCTATTATTTCCCGCTCAAGGAGCAGCAAGACACTACCATCCTGGTCGTTATGAAGCTTAATTTACCTCGACCACCCCATTAACCGGAAAAAACAGGTACCGTTATTTCAATACCATGATGGTTCGGACCCGGGTCATATCCGGCGTTCTGAGACGGCAGAGATAGATTCCGGACGGCAAAGGATTTCCATTGCCATTCCGAGCTTCCCATTGAAAACGATAGCGGCCGGCAGCCAGATGTGCAAACTCATAGTTGTCAATTTGTTCCCCGGTAATGGAATAAAAACTAAGCGTTGCCGGGCCGGGGTGTGAGGTTATGAACATAAATACCGTCATGCGGCTGAAGGGATTGGGATAATTCTGCAGTTCTGATTTTTCAAGACCGGGTTGGGATGATATAATAAGTCTTGTCTGACCGGGTTCAATCTGGATTGAGGTATTCTGATTGGCGGTGCGGTCGATCAGTTCACACACGGCGGCCACCACCGTCGGATTAAGCGCAAACGATTCATTTCCCGATGGTTCCAAGGCTCCGGCCACATTGTCAAATGTGACAGAAGCAAAAGCGTCATTATCGGCCGCTTTGGGGATTGGTTTTCCGATGATATATTCCAGATAACTCCGGTCAGGATTTAAACGGACCAAGCGTGTTCCGGCCTGAATAAGTCGATTATACTGAAGGACGATATGGGGATGATTGGGGGCTGTCTGAACATGATCCTCAGCCGTCGCTACTACAATAACCATAATCTGAGGATTTTTCGCCACCACGGAATCGATCCAATACTCTCCATTGCGCCAATACCAAAACTCATGCGTTTCATCCTGGGTGGTCAAATGGGCCGGCAAGGACAATGGATAGAGATTTTGATCAAAAGCCTGGCGGGTAGCCCATTCGGAAACATAAAAACGATTCTGATGGATATAGGGAGTCAGGATAAAATCAGTTCCCAGGTCCGGGGCATTATTTCGATTGATATCATAGTATAATCCCCCGTCATAGTGATTTCGTTGATTATCGAGATAAAAAACGGCATTGGAATAGCGCAGCAGGCTCGAATCGAAGGTCCCGCTGCCGGTGGAATAAGCCGGATTGATGGAAGGATTGGGGGGATCCCGGGGATCTCGGTGGCCGGCTTCAGCCGTCGGCATGGCATCGCCGACCGGCGATTCCCAATTGACCAGCCATTGCAGGGGATTGATCTCCTGAGCTGTAATTCCGGCCGCGGCCAGAGCACTATTGCCGCCGTTGGATAAACCGACCAATCCCAGATTCTCGTATCGTAACGGCAACCCCGGCTGATAATCGGAAATCCTTTTCCCTGTTTGATCCGGAATCAGACCCTGGGCAAACCGGACAACATCAACCAGGGATTGAATCGATAAAGGACCTCGATCATCGTAGATTCCTCCGCTGGGACAACTCGAGTCCGGACCGACACTGCCCGGAAAATTGAAATGAATCTCGGTGATTCCCCATTGAGGCAAATCAAGGATTTTATTACCGATCGAACCGCCATCGGAACCTCCCGGTATAATGATCGCCAAGGGAGATCCGGATGAAAGCCGTGGAAACGAAGGGAACAGAATCTGAACGGCAATTCCCGACTCTCCGGCCACAGCCGAAGGGATATAGCATACGACGGAATCCGGTATCGACACCTCACCGCTGTCCGGGAGAACCCTCTCCAGATTGGGTTTCCATTCATTGTAATAAGTCCGATCCACCATTTCCAGGATACCGGCCAGCGGGACCAGACTGGAAGCGCTAACGGAATCCGGATAAGCCCATTCTCCAATCTGATTCCAATCAATGGGAGCGGTATTGGCGTCATGATCGGGGAAATGGTTGATCCATCCGGGTTTGAACAGACCGATGTAAGCCGGATCGGGATTGAGTCTGACCCACAGTCCATTTCGGCGCAATCCGTTGTATGCTTGATGGATATGAGGTTTATCCGCCACAGGATGGACATGATCCCGGCGGCAAAAGATTTGCATGATTTTTAAATTGGGCAGATCGGAGGCAATCTGATCATACTTCAGGACCGAGGAACGGTAAGGCCAGTCCCGTTTGGCATCGGCAAGCGTACACAAGGATTCCGGCCAGTTTAGGGTATCCAGAGCATGATTCCGAATCAGAGCCTGGAGAAGATTGACGGAATAATAGTATTTGCCGACCATTTGGGGAATCCGGTTACCCAATATATAAGTACCGCTTTGATGCTGGAAAAAGGGACGGCCATTGGGAAAAACGCCATTCCGAATCCAGCCGGCACCGGAATAATCCAGCACAATAGCCGTATCCGAATAGGATTCTGGATAGTGATAGAAGGGATTATAGACCGGAATTCTGGAATCGGAATCATCCCAGTGGCCGATTTCCACGCACGAAAGGATATCCAGAGTCGGATTCTCCCGTCCGATCCACCACGCCAGCCCCTGCAACTGGGATCCATACTCGGCCATCACGTTGACCGCCGCGATCCCGGGATGGGAGAAGGCATATAATCCGACATTATCGGTCAATACGGGCATTGAACAGCCATCTCCGATATAGCGCCCAGTCCAGTCAGGAATTTGTCCCAGGGCAAACCGGATAACATCCCGCAACGCCTGGATACAGACTGGTCCGCCGTAATCGAAGTCCCCGTCACTCTTGACTCCGGTAGCCTGATCCTCTTTGCCCGGCCACAAATAACTGAGGTGGATCACCCCTAAATCCTTCAGACCAATAGCGGCTGCAAAGGAATGAGTTGGGGTAAAAAAAGTGGACACCGAGATGACTACCGGAGCCCCGCCCGAGAACCGGGGCTGATGCGGTAAATCAATCCGAACGGCAATCGTGCCGATTCCCTCGGATTGAATATAAACCACACCGTCCGGCAACGTTCCTGAGTATCCGCTTAAAATCGCTCTGACACTCCGGCAGTGACCAGGCTGGATTGCCCGAAACCAATTCATGTAAATCTCAGGATTGGCCTTGAAATTATAGACATGAAAAACCGCTCCCACTACCTTGCCGGAATCGTAGGAATTCAGCATTTTAATCAGTTTGTTCAGTCCCGCATAATTGGTATCATCCAAAAAAAACTGGCCGATTCTCAGAACTTGTGTCGATCCATAAATCCGTTCTTCAATCGGAAGGCCGGTATGAGTGATCAGATTTCCGTCATTCTGATAGGGGATCCCCTCAATCCAATCGGCTGTATCCCCGGTTCCAAATGTCAGAATAGAAGAATCACCGCCCAACGGCATCATGACCTCCATAAAATCGTTCATATCTCCCTTAAGGTCGGCCGGATCCTTACCGTAAGCCAAAATAGTGGACTGGCTAGTATCTGCCGAATAACCGTCCCAATGGTAGGGGGCTCTTAATCCATGGTGATGCATAGCAATTTCATGGCCCTGTTCCTGCCATTCCCTCAGCAATCGCAGTTTGGCTGTATCCTCTCGGATGATCTGCGCCCAAGGCTCGGTAAATTCGATGGTTAAGTGAACCTGATACGCATCCGCACTATCAACCAGACGCAGCAGCACCGGGAAGTTTTCCGTTTCGTTCGGATCACAATGAACCGCTGTAAAAACCATGGGTGGTTGAGCCAGGGAAAAAGAACACTCAACGATCAGGTACAGTATCATTAACTTGATTTTGATGGACATTGATGGCTCCTTTTTTATTCAATCTAACATCCATCGGTCGAATTGTCAAAAAAAAAATCGGTGCGACCTTTTTCGATCGCACCGATTGGAAACAAAGAAATCAGGCTGACGGAATTATTTAATCAACGTCATCCGTTTGCAGACTGACATCGCTCCGTAAGATAGGCGGTAAAGATAAATCCCGGAACACACCTTTTCGCCGCTATCATTCTTACCGTCCCAATTAATTTCATAGAACCCGGAGGATTGATTGCACAGGATAGTATAAGTTCTGACTTTTTCGCCATTGATGTTATAAATGTCAAGATAGGCTGCCGGATAGTTTTTATCGCTCAGGATATAAAAACGGATGGTTGTGGTCAGATTGAATGGATTAGGGAAATTGGAAAACAGCACCAGTTTTTTACCGATGGTTTCCTTTTCCATCTCTTCCGTGATGCGGGTCGGATCGACATAAAAGGCGGTATAGGGTGTCAGGATTTGATAACGGATGCTAAGGGCAATCACCGCTTGGATCAGTTCCTGTTGTTCTCCGTACATTTCAATCATATTCAGCAGATCATCGATTTTTTTCCTGGCCCAGAGTCGAGTGACGAAACGCTGTCCGCCTTCATGATTCTTATTAAAATAGAGTTCCCGGGTCAGGGAAAATGCTTCCGATTTTAATTCCCCGGTCAGAGTCAGATCGTGGTAGCCGCCGGTCTGGTATCGCCCGACCACCACCTGTTGAGTTCCGACAAACAGCGATCCCAGGCCACATTTCTTTGTATTTAGATTGATTTGCCGAAGAATAGTTATGATCCCCATAAAACAATGCATCACCAGTATTGTATATCTTTCCGGTCATGGCTGATTTACCATCTTTCCATCCTACTGCAAATTGAGGGTTCTTAATCATATCATAGTACTGGTCAGAGCCAGGTTCACACGTAGATAAATCCCTTGAGAATGAAACAGGCAAAGAATATAATCGATTATTGTAAAAATATATTGGTTTATACGCTACAATCCATGCATTGTATTTATCAACGCTAAAAGTAGAATCAGCGAAAGCTTTTGCTTTGTCGCTACGATCATCCTCGTTTTTGCTACATAGTACGAGCATACAGCATGCTACTACCATCAACAGCTTTTTCATAGCCCCTCCTTGGGTTATATTTGATTGATTATGTCCAATATATTCCAAGGTGGAATCATATCAATAGGAAAATGTGGGGAATTTTAAAATAATCCGCAAACAATGATCAATCATGATTATAATCATGGCAACTAAAACATATCCATTGACAGCAATTTGAGGGAGGTTCTCGCAAGATAGTTGTCAATTTTCTCTCATTTTGCTGTCGTTTATCAGCAGGAGTTAATCAGGATCAGAGAGAGGCTTGTGATATCAAATGGTTAAATATCTTGACATTCATTTCATAATCTCTATATTATGGGTTCATGAAACATGGGATTGAGTATCGTGAATCTCGATCCATCCATCCGATGTGGCTTGACATGGGTATCAACTGCTCGAAATTAATCCGAACTTACGCCGTCTTTGTTCGGATGGAATAGCCGAACTGAAACTATTTAGCCCGGGAATCACCCACTTGTGATGATCAGATCCATCATAGCCGTTGTAATGTTGATGATCGGTTGTGCCGGTACGGTACCCCGGATCGATCATCCATTGGGAGTCTGGATACCCGATGGAAAAAAGCCCAACGGATTGCTGATACACCAGTCTTACCTGGCCGATTATTCATCGAATCATCGGCAAGCCCGTTGGATATTTTACAAGCTGGTCGATGACCGCACGGAATCCCAGGTAAAACGGGGGGAGCGTTTTCAGCCCGATCCGCTGGTCACGGAGGGACCGGCGACCTTGAAGGATTACCGGGGAGGAGATAGCCGAGGGAGGCACTTTGACCGGGGCCATCTCAAACCGGCGGCCGATTCCCGGAGCTCAGCCGCGGAAATGGAAGAATCCTTTTACCTATCGAATATATCACCCCAGGATCCTGGTTTCAATCGCGGCATTTGGCGCCGGTTGGAGGAGGAGATCCGCCGGTTTGTCGAAAACGATCAGGAATTGTACATCATCACCGGCCCTTGTCTGCATGATAATCTGCCGGTGATAGGTGCCAACCGGGTATCCATCCCGGAACGGTTTTACAAAGCCGTTTATGATCTGAAACCACCCCAGAAAAAGGCCATTGCCTTTCTGATCCCCAACCGGAATTCATCCCGGCCCCTGACCGATTTTGTCATTTCGATCGACAGCCTGGAAAAGACAGTTGGAATTGATTTTTTCCCACAACTGGATGATCAACTGGAAAATCAATTGGAAAAAACCAGCCGGATTGAGGACTGGGAATTTTCCGTTTTACCGCCCAATAAAGAAACATCTCCGGTCAATCGGAAGGTTTTGAAGCATTGATCCGTTCTCTGAAACCCCACTTGTGATTCTGATATTCATCGCCTTGATAACAACCGGTGATTGATCAAAAAAAATCCGGCGATCGGGAACAACCAACCGCCGGATAATGTTTACTCCTGCAACAACCCATTCCCCTAACCCATAGTTCATCATCAATGGCCGATCATCCCGCCGTTATCGGCTGATAATCGGATCCAAATCGATCATTTGATTCTCAGCACTTTTCGGTATTGAACCGTAACCGATTCGGACCCGGGATGGCGGCTGGAAATACGGACCAGATAAACGCCGGAACTGACGGATTCCCCTTGTTCATTGGTTCCAGGCCATCGCACGATTCGATGGCCGGATATCGGTTCATCTTTCCATAACCGCGCCACCCGTTGTCCGAATACAGGATATATCCTACCAATACCACCAACTCTTAACTTGGATTCCCATTCAATCCTCCCAGGTTGCTATTCCAATTCCAGTTTCACATCGACAATATTCTTTACCCTCGAAAAATGGTATACTACTAATAATGCATTTTTGGTGCCGCCATCGATCATAACTGACTCCATTTCGATCGAACGATTTTTTTTATTTTGTCTTCCAATGAATTAGGTTGTTCATGATTGACTCACTCCATCCACCATCAATTCCCGATAGTGGTAAAAATAATTAACTCGAATCCTATATTTTTAGGCAATAATTCATAGTCATAACACGATAGTCAAGCATCGGGCACGATAGTCCAAGTCCATGGTGCGGGTTAATTTTTTTTCCAATTAGCAGGTCCTTTTACGACCCGTCTGAGACAAAAGATTTGACTTGACCTTGAAGAATAAATATTCTATATATAGCATAACTACAGCCCAGGGCCGGTATCCGATCATAGGGTATCGGATCGAATGCCCATCGAGAACCGGTGCAATCCGACCGGCGAATCTGAAAATTCCACCCTATGTCTGCCATTCAAGGAGGAAATCCGATGGTCCGTACAATCCGAATTCTGATGGTGATCTTGAGTTTAATCCTGCTGATATCCTCTCTCCAGGCGGCATCCTATCCCGACCATTGGACTTATCTGGCCGGCGGCGACAGTTTACTGGCCTGGGTCGACAGTCTGGTGAATGTCGAGCCTTCGGCCGACGGTAAGGGCCTGCAACTGGCTCCGGATCAATTGACCGGCTATGTGGTTTTCAAACCGCAGACAGTCCCCGATTCGTTTAACCAGGGCCTGCCCTCCTGGAACGGGCATGCTCAGACCGACCAGTCCGCCTTCAAAGTCTATATCCGCTTTCCCTACAATGGGGGCTGGTCGCGTTGGATGACCGCCGGATACTGGAAATCCCATATCTGGTCATCCTATGGCTATACCAGCTATCAAAAAGGCAGCATCGATGTAGATTATGTTCAGTTGACCGCTTATCAGGCCGGCTGGCAGTTTAAAGTCGAGTTTAAGCGGAAAAGCCTGGCATCGGATATTCCGAGTTTATGGAAACTCAGTTTGTTCACCAGTGACAGCCGAACAACCGATCAGATCGATTATACCCAATTGAGGAATGATAACCCGGACAGTGTATTTGTACCGACCCGCTTTGTGGCGCAGCACCTGGTAGATCCGGAAATCGGCGGCAGCATCTGCTCTCCCTCGACGGTCGCCATGATCCTTTCCAGTTATGAAATCGACGTGGACGTGAAATCGTTTGCCGAGAACACCTTGGATCCGTATTGGGAAATGTTCGGAGTCTGGCCGCGGGTGGTGGTTCACGCCTCCGAATACGGACTGAACGGATCGGTGACGCGATACCGGAGCTGGAGTCAGGCCAGGGAAGTATTGGCTGCCGGCGGACGGATCGGCATGTCGGTCAGCACCCCGCTATACGGCGGCCATCTGATGATGTTGGCCGGATTTACCTCGGACGGCCGCCCGATCGTTCATGATCCGGCCCGGACCGATGACGGATACAGCAAAATTTTCGATAAAACCGAGTTGGCCCAATCCTGGATCGGACATGGCGGAATCGCCTATACCTTTTATCCCTCCGATCCTGTCACCCCGGTGAAGGAAGAGATCCGCCATATCACCGGACCTGATCCCATCCGTATCGATCTCTACCCCAACCCGTGCAGCGACCATCTGAATCTGAAACTTGAAACGGTTCAGCCAGGAACCATGACCATCCAGCTCTACAACCTGAACGGACAGTTAGTCCAGACCCTGTTTGATGGCTTTTTGACGGCCGGCTACCATCCAATGAAATGGAACCGTTCCGCCATTCAGCACGGCAACCTGGCAGCCGGGATCTACCTGGTGGTGGTCCGGGATTCCGGACGATCGCCTCATACCCGGAAGCTGGTATGGTTAAAATAAAATTCGTTTATTGACAATCGGCCAATTTTCGATATATTATAACTGAGTGAGGGAAGGATCGGGGAATTGCCTCTGATTCTTCTTTAATCCCGAAAACAAGGAGGAAATGATGCGACGACAGATTTTGTTGCTGATCAGCCTTTCAGCCGTCATTTTTTGGTCGGGAATCAGTTATGCATCGGCCGGCGGCCATATGTCGTGGATCTCATTCCATAACGAATCGTTTCTGCTGGATACCCCCCAGCCCCGGACCCTCCAGTTGGGCGGATATTTTTATCACAGCAGCTACAGTTTTGATGAAGCCAACATGGATTACGACTTCAACACC
>JAGOEH010000263.1 GCA_017997825.1 Candidatus Delongbacteria bacterium
CCCTGCCTGCAGCCGGCCGGGTTGCCGATCCTCCGCATCATCTCCTCCCATCTGGTTTCGCTCGAAACCCCAACGGCTATTACGCAATGGCAATCCCAGGGAATACAGGGCATCGATATGGAGATCGCCTACCTGTCCGATTACCTGGCCGTCCGAGATATCAAGTTCTATCCCGTGGTTTGGGGTACCGATTATCCCCACCGGGGCGATACCTTTCATCTCGATGGCGCTTCTTTCAGTCGGGCTATACCCCAATTGCTTCCTCTCTATCTTCGCCAGGTTTATACCTTGGAAACTCCGCAACCCTGACCGGGTTCGGGGCAGCGAAACTCTGACTTCCGAACCATTCATTCCGAAACCCGCCCCCCCCAAGAATGATCGATTCAGTCTAAAAAAAGACTTGACTTGGGGCCATGTTTTTTATATATTGGTCCATCGTAACGCTCCCATAGCTCAATTGGCAGAGCAACTGACTCTTAATCAGTGGGTTAGAGGTTCGATTCCTCTTGGGAGCATCCCCACCTATACAGCTTACTTATATCTATTATAACTTAGACTGATGTGGATTTAAGTGATCATAGCGATGCAATATTAATCCATCAAATTGCCTCCATCTGACAATTGAAGATAGGATCATCGCAATTGGTATAACAAACAATCACAATTACGGTTTTTGTTCGGGAATCATTAACACTTTAACATATCAAACTCTCCCTCACTATCATCAAATAACGCTTTCAGAACGGTCTTATGCCTCATAGCCCAGCTCTGTTCTATGCCCTGTTCCGACATTGTCGCACCCAGTCTGAAGTTATAACCGATGAGTAGTATCATCCTCAATGATTCATTTCCGGGGGGGATAGCCGGTCACAATCTCTTTTGGGATGGTAATCTGGATTATCATTTAAAAAAAAATGAAGAATTATTAAAATTTAACTTGACAGTAGAACGTAATAGTGATATATTAAGACAATGAAAGGGGGTGATTGAATGAATCCGACGATGATGATTGGTGAATTGGCGGAACAGGCACTGGTGTCACGCCGAACTATCCGCTACTATGTTCAGATGGGACTGCTGCCCGCGCCCGAACAGCGTGGCGCATACAGCGAGTATCGGTCTGAACATCTGGTACGTCTATTGTTGATTCGGCGCCTTCAGGGTTTGTTTTGGCCGCTGGACCGGATCCGCCGGAAATTGGACGGAATGACCGCCGAGGAGCTGGAAAGCAGCCTGAATAATCAGAACTGGCCGGGGGACGAAACGTTCCGGGCGGCTATCATCGACCAGAGAAACGAAGAGACTCGTATGGACCTGTCTCCCAATTCGAATGCGGCTGCTGAATTTTCTCGTTCCATTTATTACCGCTGGTTCCTGGCCGAAGGATTGGAACTTCACGCTACGGCGGAATGGAAAGAACGCTTTGAACGTGATTCGAAACAGTTCCATGATATAGTAATAACGTTGATTCGATTGGGATAACACTGATCAAAGGGGCATGAAAATGAATGAGTATGGCTTTTTCAATTCTGCAAAACATCTTGGATTCCCGTTGGAGTCTGTAGCGATTGAGGGCATGGTAATGGGAGAATGGGGGGAAATCAGGCAAAAGCAGCTCTATCGGAATGATAGGGATGATAACCAGGAAATCTTTTATATTTTTCCGTTGAATCATGACGCCGTTATTACAGGTTTTAAGGCTGTGATCCATGGCCGAGAGATTCAGGGGGTGATCCGCGAGCGCAAAAAGGCAGAACAGGAGTATGCCGAGGCGATTATGAAGGGCGATACGGCCATGATGCTGGAAGAGCACCGTCCTAATATCTTCCAGATTTCACTGGGCCAGATTCTGCGGGGAGAAAGCGTTTCGATCGAGATTTCTTATATGATACCGGTTACCATGATCGAGAATGAATTTGAGTTAACCCTTCCGATGGTGGTGGGACCGCGCTATATTTCAGGTCGGGCGGAGCGGGAAAAAACCGGCCCCGGGACAGCGGAACCGACCGATCAGGTTCCTGATGCAGATTTTATTACGCCCCCGATCGGGGATGCCGGGTATCGAGCCAGTCTGAACCTCAAAATTGAAACCATCGGAAAGCTGGTCAGTGTCGAATCGGTTTCCCACCCGATTTGTACCCGGATCCTCGATCAGCATCAGGTTGAGCTGAGTTTTGCCCAGGATGGGGTTCGGCTGGACCGTGATTTGAAGCTCAAGATCAAAACGTCGCAGGAGGCTGCCGCTTACGGCCGGGTTTACCGGAATCAACAGGGGGAACTATTTGTTCGTGCGGCCTTCATGCCGGATCTGGAAGCCTATGCCGACACCATAGCCCCGCCGTCAGCTCATGATTTCATTTTTCTGTTGGATGTTTCCGGTTCCATGAGTGGATCCAAGCTCGAGCAGGCCAAGCGCGCTCTTCGCTTGTGTCTCCGTCAGTTGAGCAGCCGCGACCGGTTTAATCTGATTGCCTTTGAATCCGGCTTCGAGCTGATGTCAGAAACCCCGATCCCGTTCAATCAGCAGAGCCTGGATCAGGCGGATCAATGGTTTGATCGGCAGGATACCCGAGGCGGAACCGAATTGCTCGATCCCCTAAAGCATATCCTGGACCATTCAGCACCCGATGCCGTCATTGTTCTGTTTACGGATGGTGATGTCGGTAATGACGATTCGATTATCCGGTATGTTCGGCAGCACCGCCAGGACCGGCGATTTTTTACCTTCGGTATCGACAGTGCCGTCAACAGCTATTTGCTGAAGCAACTGGCTGATGTATCGTTCGGATGCGCCGAATTTGTCTTTCCCCATGAAAAGATCGAGTCCAAGGTCCTGCATCAGTTCAGCCGCATCAATTCCCTGATGCTGGAAAAGGCGGCCATCGACTGGGGAAACGGGATCAAGGCCGACTGTTATCCCCGATCCATCCAGTGGATCAGTCATCTGGAACCCGTCGGAATCGTTGCCAAACTGGAAAAACAATTCTCAAGCGATTGGGCCCTTACCGGCATGATACAGGGGCACGAAGTCCGCTTCCCGATTACTGCTGCCCAAATTACGGAGGACTCGCCCTTTGTCGAACGGTTATGGGCCAAAACAAAACTGAATCACCTGGAGAATGACCGGCTGGCCCTAGATCAGAATCGGCGGGGAGAATCCTATCAAGAGGATATCATTGCCCTTTCCACCCGCTATCAGATCCTGACCCGGTATACTTCGTTTCTTGCGGTGTATGAACGGCAGGAAAAAGCTGGCGGATGCCCGGTCGAGATCAAGGTCCCCGTATCGATGCCGGCTGACTGGACAATGACTAATAATCTGAATCGTTATAGTCAATCTCAGGATTCACCTCTTATATTTTTGGGGGGTAATTCCTCATACTTAGGAAATCATAAGAGCAAGCGTCATCTTCGATCCGGCGTTGGCTCTTATTTATCAGAATGCTTTTCGCTGGATAATAATCTGAAAATGGAAAGAATTCATGATGATATTTCCGATGAAACCCATCATCCTTGGCTGGATAAAAATGATATAATTAACGATTTTGCCCTTCTCCAGCGTGCCGATGGATCGTTCCTGATCGATCCGTATGACGGAGTTCGGTCTTCCCTGTTGGCCCTGCTGGTTTTGATCGTTAACGATAGTCAATCCCTTCGTCAGCCGATTATCAAACTCATCGGCTGGATAGCTGAAGAGAAGCATGTAGATGCCGTGATCCTGGATCCGGAACTCTCCCGTCTGCTGGGTGAAATCATCAGACGGCTACGGAATCTGAATCTGAAGACCCATCATCTGACCGAACTCATCGGTCAACTGGAGAGCCGGGTTCCAACCGAGGTAGATTCCGTGCAAGCTGAAGCCTGGCTCCGCAGCATGACAGAGCGAATCAGCGATTTTACCACCAAAACCATCGTGGAAAATCTAACTTCGTCCATGATGTAAATCTTCATAGGGCTTATCGCCGTTTTTTTCCCGCCGCCCGGAGATAACGGGCGGCGGGAATCCGGTCAATCCGATCGATCGGTCGGCCGCATCGGGAGGTAATTTTCGGGGTAGGGTAGTAGGGTTATTCCGCCAAAAAAACAATTGATCTCGGGATACTTTTTAGGGGAGGTTTTTCTTCTCTGGGAGGATCGATGAGGCATTCGAT
>JAGOEH010000264.1 GCA_017997825.1 Candidatus Delongbacteria bacterium
GGATCAAAGACAGCAGCCAGTTGGTGATTCAGAATCTGGATTTTCAGCTCCGATTGGGTATGATGCGCCTGCTGGTCCCAAAACAGACCGGCTGTGAAGAAAAAAGCTTCCGGATCAGTGCCGGTCAGTTGATGACATCCGTTATGCAGGGAAGCAGCCGCCGGGATGTGGCGTTACGGATCCAGCAGGATACGACGCTGATTGCCGTTTATGAGGGGGATTCCCTCTCGGTCACCCGGCGCAACCGCGGCGAAAAAGCTATGGAATATATGAACATTCCTCAATTCAGGGGAATGGCCTGGGTGGTGGATCAGGTCAAGGAGAGTTTTGAGCTGGCCGGATCTGTTCTGAATCCTGTCGTCTGGGGACGCGACCTGGAGCATGTCGCCTATCTGATGGAGAATCAGGATATCGATCAGGCCAAAATCGATCTGGAGTCGATCGTCTCCTTGGCGGAAGAGCAGGCGCAAATGGTGACGGCTAATCTGCAGCTGTCCTATCTGGCACTGTATGATAATCAGGAGGAGCAGGCTCTGGATTATATGAACCGAATCCTTCAGATAGAACCCGTGTTCCAGCTGCCGGGCGATTATACATCACCCAAAATTCTGAATATCTACCATCGGGCCGTCAAATCCCGGGACGAGATGCGATTGGCTCATCCCGAGCCGACCTGGCTGCGCCGGATCTATCCCCTGATCCCCGGCCTGCCTCAGCTTCGATCCGGAAAACACCTCAAGGGTTACGGGCTGTTGACGGCCGATCTTCTGCTCTGGTCCGGATTCTTCTATCACCACCAGCGGCAGGATCACTTCCAAAAACTGGCCGACCAAAGCCTCACCCCGTCCGAGGTCGACCGGCATTATGATCAATCCATGGATCATTACCATACCAAACAGTTATTCTTCTATTCCGCCCTGGGAATCCATCTGTTGAATGCCCTGGATTATTACATTTTCGATAAAAAGCAACCCCTGTCCTTCCAATTCGAGAATCAAACCGTTTACTGTCGGATGGCGTTTCGGTTTTAACTCCCTATGCCGACGAGGAGAATGAATCGTATAAAGAGAGTAATCGTATGCCTCTGCTTCGGGTTGAGTATACTGTTGGCCGCCTGTTTTGATAAACCGGTCAAACCGGATCTGCCGCCTGAAATCCTTTCGGTTCTGCCGGGCTCCAATTCGGTGTACGATGAGGGCATGCCGGTCGATTTTGAATTGAGGGCTCGCGATGACCGTTTTGTGGAACAGATCAGACTGATTGTGGACGAGCAGGTGACTGGGGTATCGGCAGCGGATACATTTCACCTCCGCTATCCCACCACCCGGAAAGAGGGTAAACACTATTTTCACTATCAGATCCAGGACAGCAAAGGCCAAATCCGTCAGACCACACCGTGGGTTTTTACGGTACAGCCCTTCAGCTTCCAGATCCAGTCGCCCGATATCGGCTATTATATTGCCGATTCATTGCGCTTTAAACTGGCTTCAACTCAGTTCGACTATTGCCGCTGGATCCGGATGAGCTATCTGGAGACGATCATGCTGATGGAACCCTGGAGCCGTCCCGATTTCGCCCTGGATCTGTCCGGCCTGAATCCCGGATTGTATAGTGTCAAGCTCGGTCTGCTGGATCAGGATTCGCTGGATCTGGAGGAACATGATTATTCGTTTATCAAGGTTTCCGGACCGGTATTGCAGATGCCCGATACCACCTTTTCCGCTTCCGATTCGATTTACTATCTTCCATTGGAAATCCGTCGGGCCTCCGATCTCTACCTGTTGGATTTCAAGATCGAGTACTACAACGACTACATCCGGATTATGAAAATTGAGATGACGGAGCCGGCCCGGTCGAGAAAGCTGTCGTTCAGTACCACCTCCCTGAGTTCTCCGGATCAGATGGCGGTATTCTATCAAACCATTCCGACGGATTTGCTGAATGGAAACAGTGCCCTCTTTATGCTGGAATTGAAGAGGGGAGCCAAGGCCCAGAGCGGGCTCTCCACGACCCTGATATTTTCAAGCGCGCAGGGGAATGGAGGTATGGTGACCCTGTATGGGAATAAATGCAAAATCAACTTTGAGTGATGTAAAGGAGCTTATTCTATGAAAGGCTGGTGGATGATTGTTCTGAGCGGATGGCTCAGCTTGTCCATACATGGTGCAACCATTATTGTCGAGAAGGGACAGGATATCAATTCGGCGATCCAGCAAGCCGTTTCCGGAGATACCATCCTGATCCGGAACGATTTCAAAATCTGCTCCCGATTGATCCTGAAGGATAATATCGTACTGCGGGGAGAAACCCGGGGCGAGTGCAAACTCAATTTCGGGGATGAGGATCAGTATTTTATAGAAGCCAAGGACCTCAACTCCGTTCGCATCGAAAACCTGTCGTTGATCAGTATCGGTCCGCTGCCCTATGGATTGTTTTATGGTGAATCGATCGGATTGATCCGGTTGAATCAAGTGGATTTTATCAATGGGAATCGATCGGTCTATTGTCTGAATTCACGGATCGAGATCCAGGATTGCAGTTTTACTAATTATCAGAGCTGTATTGAACTGGAACGGAGCAGCGGTCTGATCGGCCGGTCGCAGTTCCAGTCGGATGAAAACTGTGTGATCGGCAAAGGAGAAATCGACGATACCCTGCGGATCGAGGATAATTGGTTTCGGGACGGCAAGGGGATCATCTATCTGAATGGAATCGTAATGCCATGCCTGATCCGTTCGAATCGGTTTGACAGTCCCAACAGCAGTACCCTGGTGACGGCGACGGCCAGCCCGGTGATTTTTAGTTTCAATCGGGTATTTTTTAACCAGGAGAATACCAGTTTATCCATCAACCAGGCGGCCTTTTGCCGAATCGAGCACAATCTGTTTTCTTCCGACGGCCGCGGCAGCGCCGTCAGTCTCACCAATATTACCGATGCCCGATGTATCAATAATACCTTTTATAATTTTCAATCGATCGTCATCAACTATTCCAGCCTGTTGACCTTCACCAACAACATCGCCTATCTGCAGCCTTCCGCGAATCGAACGGCGATCACTAATGTGGGTGGGTTTCAGAATGTGATCGATTATAACGATTTTTACGGATTCCAGGCCTTTCATAGCGGAGCGGTCAACCAGAATCTGTCGGTGGGGAATTTCCCGGCCGATCCCCTGTTTGTCAGCCTGAATCCGGATGACAGTCTGAATTATTTGTGCTTGGAATGCAATTCTCCCTGTATGGATCAGGGCAATCCGGATTATGATTCCGGCCTGGAGCCCTACCCGGGCACCCGGATCGATCTGGGATTTACCGGGGGAACCGCCCGGGGTTGCGGATTGAAATCCGTCGGAATCGATGATCCTGATTCACCGGCCCACCAGCCGGATTTGTCCCGCCCGCTGGTCATCTTTCCACAGCCCGGAGACGGCTGGATTACGGTTCGATCGGTTGCCATTCTTGATAGGCAAAGTGCAAGGGTACGCATCTTCCGGCTGAGCGGTGAGCCCTTCGATTCCTTTTGGGTCAATGATGGCCGCGAATTCAGAATCAACAGTACAACCTGGGCGGCCGGGGTGTACCTGATAGCGGTTGAAACCCAAAATAAGCGCTATACCGGTAAGCTGATCATCCTGCATTAGACGATTCCCCTTTGGTCGGATCAATTCCCGGTTTTCTGTTTGTTCAGGCATCTTTGACCATTAACCATCCAATTTAGCTCAGCTCCCTGTCCCCGGTGTCTCCCGATCGCCCGGACCATCTCCCCCTCCTGATTCAACCTTCCTTTTTTTCCCCGTTAATCCAATCATTGGTTGGGGAATAATCATCACGCATGATCAAAATCTCATGATTTAATCTCCCGTTTCAGACTCAGCCGGAATCGGCTCTCCTTACCTCCAGACTATCCTGAATTGTCGATGGTGGATTTCATGATATGATTTGGTTGCGAGTCATGATGATTTCGGATAAGACTGGATTTTAATCGATCAGGGAGGAATTGAGGCTTGGATTTTGGAAAACGATCTTGACTATTGTCCGGTTTTATATTAGACTGGGAATGATGAATTATGGATTAGCGTCAGTGTTCCAGGATCTGTAATAACGATAAAGGAACCGGAACGGAAGATGACGGAATTGA
>JAGOEH010000043.1 GCA_017997825.1 Candidatus Delongbacteria bacterium
ACCATCCCCAGTTTTCGGCTTCCCAATCCATATTCCAATACATACATCGGGCCGCCGCACATCCGTCCCTTGGGATTCGTCACTCGGTATTTGACTGCCAGTAAGGCTTCGGAATATTTGGTAGCTACCCCGAATACCCCGGTCAGCCACATCCAGAATACAGCGCCCGGACCGCCGGCCGCAATGGCGGTCGCTACTCCTACAATGTTCCCGGTACCGATGGTGGCGGCCAGAGCCGTTGTCAACGCCCCGAACTGGCTGATATCACCGTCACCCTCTTTACTCCGCCCCAAAGAAATCTTGATCGCCTGCCATAGATAACGCTGAATGAAACGCAAACGGAAAGTCAAAAAAACATGAGTCCCAAACAACAGGATCAGCATGGGGGGTCCCCACACCCAATCCCCGATCGTACCAAGTACTCGTTCCAGAGCTTCCATTCCGTTTCCTCACTTCCTTTAAAAAGCGTTAACAATGTGGCTAAGAGACGGGGCACCTCTATCATTTTTTAGAATAGCAATCAAATCGAATACATACGACGGCCTGGTTAATCCATGGATTTTAAGATAAGACCAAGCTACCTTTCGAAGCGTAGTCTGCTTCCGAGCCGAGATGGCGGTTTCGGGAGCCCCAAACTGAAGATTATGACGGTATTTGACCTCAATAAAATGCATCGTCATATCTTTCTCGGCAATGATATCGATCTCTCCATAACGGGTACGGAAGTTGCGTTCCAGTATACAGAATCCATGGGTCTCCAACCATTGAACGGCAAGATCTTCTCCCTGCCGCCCCATCGTTTTCCGATATAGACTCATACCAACCTCAATCCATCAGGATTAACCAATGTATAAAACTGAAATGATGTTTCAATCGACCTATTGTGGATCCAGCTGTAAAGGTATCCCGCCGGATTAACGGCAGAGTATCTTTAGGGCTGACTCAGAATTGAACCGGTAAAATGCCGGAATATCATGCATTGCGATGATACGGATTAAAACAGAGCGGGCTGTGAAAAAGATGATTTGATGGTGAAAGAGCGGCGATGGATCGGACAAGGTCCCAATTGGCGCAGGATCTGAATATGGCGGGCGGTGGGATAGCCTTTGTGGTGATTAAACTCATACTCAGGATAGAGGGAATGATAATAATCCATCACATAATCCCGTGAGACCTTGGCCAGAATCGATGCCGCCGCGATAGCCGCACTGCGGGCATCGCCCTTGATCAGACGCGATTGTGGAACGTCAATCCGGGGGATTGACTGATTGCCATCGACCAACACCAAATCCGGTTGAATTTTAATCCTGCCACAAGCCAATGCCATAGCCTTCAGACTGGCTCTCAGAATATTGAGGCGATCGATCTCTTCGGGTGTGCATAACGCAATCGCCCAATCCCGTGCATGGACCACAATCCGGTTGAATAACTCCAGCCGCATCCCGGCAGAGAGCTTTTTTGAATCATTCAAGTCATCCAGGGGATAACGATAATCCAACACAACCGCGGCCGCGACCACCGGGCCGGCCAAAGGGCCGCGCCCGGCTTCGTCGGTACCGATGATTGTCCCATCCGTTTGAGACTGATCAAACTGTTTTAGAATGGTCCAGACTGAAATTCTGTTTTTCACGGATTCGGGCCGCTTTGCCGGAAAGTTCTCGCAGATAATAAAGCTTGGCGCGTCTTACTTTTCCGTGACGAACCACTTCGATCATCTTGACCTTGGGAGAGTGCAACGGAAAAATACGCTCCACGCCAACTCCCGAACTGATTTTTCGAACCGTTATCGTTTCACGAATTCCGGAATTTTTACGTTTGATCAGAATACCCTGAAAAATCTGAACACGCGTTTTATCACCTTCCGTAACTTCGGTGTGAATTTTCAGCGTATCGCCAATATGAAGATCGGGTACATCCTTTTTTAACTGGTCAAGGGTGATAACATCAGTCAAATTCATTCTGGTTCCTCCTGGTTACTCTTTCATCCTACTGGATCGTTCCGGGCATGGATCGGTAGCGGTGGCACTACCCCCCGCGGACGATCGTCGCGTCTTGGTTGGTCTGTTCGGAGCGGCAGAACCGCTCGTTGTGGTCGCACCACTCGTTGTGGTCGCACCACTCGTTGTGGTCGCACCGCTCGTTGTGGTCGCACCACGGTGGTTCATTTGATACGTTTCCCATAAGTCGGGCCGGCGACGGCGGGTTAATTCCTCAGCCATCTGTCGGCGCCACATGGCAATTTTTTTATGGTTCCCGGAAATCAAGACTTCCGGTACGACATACTCTCGGTATTGTGCCGGTCGGGTATACCGGGGCGAATCCAGCAGACCGGATTGAAATGAATCGCTTTCCCATGATTCATTATTGCCCAGCACACCCGGCAGCAATCGGACAATGGCATCGATCATCACCATCGCCGGCAATTCCCCGCCGGTCAGTATATAATCCCCGATACTGATTTCATCGGTGCATAGATGCTCGCTAATTCGAAAGTCTACATCTTTGTAATGACCGCAAATAAAAATCAGATCGTTCTCCGTGGAGAGCCGGGCGGCATACTCCTGATTGAAGATGGCGCCTCGGGCGCTGGTCAAAATGATCCGAGGATGATCGATGTGATGGCGCTGTTTTAAATCCTCGATGGCCTGAAAGATCGGTTCGGGTCGATAGATCATACCCGTGCTCCCGCCGAATTCCACATCGTCAATGGTATGATGATCATTTCCGGCATAATCACGCAAGTAGCCGAAACCGATCTGGACCTGTTTTCTCTCGATCGCTCGTTTAATCATGCTTTCTGAAAACGGTCCCTGAAACATCTCAGGGAAAGCCGAAATCAAAAAAATCCTCATTATTCAATAACTTCCAGCATCAAACGTCGTCCCATTTTTGCGGAAGCCGCTCTCAGCAGGGTCCGAATCGACTGGATCATATTTCCGCTTTTACCAATGATCTTACCCAAATCAGATTGGTTGACCCGAAGTTCATACACCACTGTCTGTTCACCATCAATACGCTTAACTGAGACATCATCGGGATTATCGACCAGCGCCTTAGCAATCTCTTCGATCAGTCTTTCGATTTGCATGGGAACCTCATTCCTTAGTTTTTGAAAAAGGATTTGTAGGAAGACTTGTTCGACGTCGGATCTTGATTATTGTCAGCGTCATTTCTCACAATAAAAGAGGATCGATGCTTGGCATGATCATCCAATTCTTGTCCCGGTACCGAGTGAGATCGTGAATCGGAAACCGGGGATTGGGTGTTGGAATAGGATTCATCCCGGAGATTCGGTTTCGATGGAGATGAATCCGGGTCAGCCGATGGTCCATCAGAAACCTGGTGATCAGCGACCATCGGTGTTGAGGGTGCCGTATAGGTCGGCGTTAGCGGAACGGTCGGTTGTTCTTCCGTTACCCACGAACCCTTGGACGCAGAGGAATAAGGCAACTCCTGCTCAGGAACAGCTGATAAACCGGGAACCGAAGATTGGATTTCCGATTGGGGGGATAGGGTTTCAGAGAGTGTAAAATTGGCTGAGTCAGCCGGTTGCGATACAGGTTCAGGTATCACGGATGAGGACTCAGACAATTCATCGATCTGGAACTCCATTTTGATTTGACCGCTCAGCTTGGCGCCTTCATTAATCACGATCCGGGGAGCGTTCAAATCTCCGATCACCTTGCTGTCTTCCATCAATTCAATCTTTTCGGCGGCATGAATATTTCCGACCACTTTTCCACTGATCATGATACTGGTAGCATGCATATCGGCTTTGATCAAACCGTCTTTCTTGATCTGTATGCCATTATTCAGATTGATCTTGCCTTCGATACGGCCCTCGACGGACAGAAACTCATCACCGCTGATTTCACCTTTGATAAAGATGGAAGGGCCGATCGAGGTTTTGGGCTGATTCGATTCGGTCAGGTCACCGACCAAATCACCTAATCCTTTGATGTCTTTCATCTGTTACCCCTTAATCGGAATCCGGGCCGATCAGGCGGACGCTTCGGACCCTTTTTTAATTTTTTTCTTTTTATTCCGTTCACCGGTACTCTTTTTCTGGGCGATCCTTTCCTGAATGGCGGATTCATCCAATCCCTGAGCTTTGAGCTGTTTCTTCTCCCAGAAATTGATTCGCTTCAGAAGATTATAAACGGTTTCTGATGGTATCGCGCCTTCAGCCAGCCATTTTTCAATCTTATCCTCAGAAAACTGAATGCCGGCGGATGAAGTCAAGGGATTATAGGTCCCCACGATATCCAGAAACTTGCCGTCACGCTGTGTTTTGGAATCCATAATGACAATCCGGTAGAACGGCTTTTTGTTGGAACCAATCCGGGTTAAACGCATTTTTACTGACACAATCAATCCTCCATCGTTTGGGTGATTAAAACTGACGAACGTGTTTGACCATTTCTTTGCGATTCAATGAAGTGAATTTCTTCATCATTTTTTTCATCATTTCAAACTGCTTGAGCAGACGATTGATCTCCGCCACACTTCTTCCACTCCCCATCGAAATCCGTTTGCGCCGGCTTCCGTTGATGATCTCGGGATTGGCGCGTTCCTTGGGGGTCATAGACAGAATAATGGCTTCGATATATTTAAGTTCATTCTGATCGACATTGACATCTTTCATCATAGATGAGTTGAAGCCGGGGATCATGGCCATCAGACTCTCCAGGGGACCCATTTTCTTGATCTGCTGAAGCTGATGCAAAAAATCCTCCAGATTGAACTGGTTTTTGCGGATTTTTTTCTCCAGTTCGACGGCTTTTTTTTCGTCAAAAGCCTCCTGGGCCTTTTCCACCAGCGTCACAATATCTCCCATCCCTAAAATGCGGGAGGCCATCCGCTCCGGATAAAAAGGCTCCAGTTCATTCATTTTTTCACCGATCCCGGCAAACAGAATCGGTTTTCCCGTTACCCGAGTGATCGAAAGGGCGGCTCCTCCCCGGGTGTCGCCATCCAGCTTGGTCAGCACCAATCCGCTGACATCCAATAGCTGATTAAAATCCCGTGCCATCGTAACGGCGTCCTGGCCGATCATGGAATCCACCACCAGCAGGATTTCGGTCGGATTAAGATGGCGCCGGATATCATCCAGCTCCTGCATCATTTGCTGATCAATATGTAATCGTCCGGCTGTATCCAGAATGATGATCGGATAGAGTTTATTGACTGCATACTGGTAGGCATTGCGGCATATACTGACCGCATCGGAATTGTTCTTCTCGGAATATACCTCGATACCCAGCGATGCCCCGACCTTGATCAACTGCTCGATAGCCGCCGGTCGGTAGATGTCGGCTGCCACCAGCAACGGATTTTTCTTATCTTTCCGCAGCAGATTGGCTAGTTTCCCGGCCAGAGTCGTTTTCCCGGATCCCTGAAGACCGCACAACATAATAACATAGGGCGACTGCCCCTCCAGCTTCAGCTTCCGATTACTCTGTCCCAGTACATTCACCATCTCATCATACACGATCTTGACAAAAGCCTGACCCGGTGTCACACTCCGGACCACATCCTGGCCGATCGCCTTGCTCTGTATCCCTTGAATGAACTCTTTGACCACTTTATAATTCACATCCGCACTCAGCAGAGCCAGACGGATCTCTTTCAGCGTATCTTCAATATTCTTATCGGTTATCTTGCCATAACCCCGGACTTTGTGAAATATGTCGCCAAACTTCTCGGTCAATTCGTTGAACATGCTCTTCCTTTTTCGTTAAGCCTAAATGTTATAATGTAAAAAAAATCAGGTATGAAATCAAGTATTATTTTCCGTGTTGGTAAAAAAACTCCGCCGGATGGGAGGTTCATTTCCGTTTCATGGGAAACAATGCCGGTTCATTAAAAATTTTAAGACTGAGCAAATACCCTCCTAATCCCCATGAGGCCAATGCTATTTTGACCACCACATCAATCCAAATCAGAATCTCCAATTCAAAAAAACGCCGAATCGGTGTAATCTGATAAATAAAGTAGGGTCCGTAGATCCAAAATTCCAGCAAGAGGATCAGCCCCACCATCAATAAGGGTCTGGATGCATTCAGATGGAAGTGCTGAATCATGGAATCGACGATAATGGTGCAGGTAATGATATATCCGATTATTACCGACCAGAAGAAAAACAGGACAATCGGAATAATTAAGGGGATTCCAAGTATCATGGCGATACAAAGGAAAATGATCGGAAGAAAAAGTAAAAAGGCTAAAAGCCCGGTTAGAAAGCTTTTCAGGGGCATTTGCCTGATTTTGGTCTGGCCGCGGGTAATCAGGCCGGAGCGAAAATGCAGAATCAGCAGGGTCAATAAAAGAAAAAACGAGATTCGGAGAAAAAGATTTAGATATCCCTGATAACTGCGGTCCGGCAGTTGGAACAACACCGGATCAAAAATGATTCGGGTTCCGGATATAGCCCGTGACGGATCCCGATCGATCACATTGCAGAAAATACAGATAATCTCCCCATCGACGATGGCTCCCGAATCAATTATGACATCCCGGCCGATCTGAATCAGTGATCCGATCAGATTGCCGCGGATTCTGCTCGGGGTCATAATGCTGAAAATCTTTCCCTGAAACAGGCTCCGGGGAGGGATTTCATACTCCTGCTGCCAGACATACAGACGGCTGACATCTTCCAGACCTGATTGCCTGTAGCGCTGATGTTCCTGCCAAAAGGCTTCGATCGAGTCGGTGTATTCCCGAACCATCTCCGGCCGGAAAAGATTGGATTTAATCTGGTCCAGATAAAAGTTCAAACGGGTTCCGCCGGACGAATCGGCCGGTGTATCATGAGTTTCGGCCGCACTCAATCCGATCCGGACAAGCAACAGACAAATAAATATTCGCCAGGATCGATCAAATCTCATCGTTAATACCATCCTGAAAATTTTTCTTTGAGGATCTCCCGCGCCCGAAACAATCGGGTCTTGACGGTACCCTCAGGGATGTTCATCTTGACGGCAATCTCCTCATACGAAAGCTGATCAAAAAACCGGTAGATAATAATCTCCTGATAGGTCTTCGGCAAATGCCGGATCTCTTCCTCCAGCTTGTGAGCCGTCTCTTTCTGCTTCAATACCGTGTCCGGATCTGAGCAGGGATCGATCAAATCCAGCTCAATCTCCTTATCGTCAAATCGGGATTGAGTTTTGATCGGCACCGTCGGCAGCTTTTTTTTGCGCAGAAAATCAATACAGGTATTGTAAGCAATCTTCAAGATCCATTTATAAAACGAATAATCAATCATGAATTTATTGATGGAACGAAAGGCCTTATAGAAGGTTTCCTGGAAAACATCCTCGGCATCTTCATGATTATTCAGCATCGAATGGATATAGCGGAAAATAACCTGGCGATAGCTCTCCATCAAACCGGCAAAGGCTTGCTGATCCCCTTGCTGAGCCCTGATTATGATTTCTCGGATCGGCTGATTCTGGTTCATAAATCCCTTAGCGAATCGATTCCCTGGGGAACCGGCAGAATGTAGCGGACCGGTTGGATCGTACCGTCCTTCCGGGTAATCGCTTCGATATGCTTCAATCTCAGGATCGAGTGTTCAATCAGAATGCCGGGGTCAATCCGGCAGCCGTAAATATAAGTCGTTCCTTTGATCAGTACATTGGATCCTATCTGGACCGGATTCTCAAGGCTGCCGGTAATCCGGACTCCGGATTCAATCCGACAATCGTGGTCAAGGCTGACCTGACCCTTGATACGATCATTGCCAATCAGATTGCAGCGGTCTCCAATCCGGACCATCTGCCCGGGATAGGCAGAAATCATGGTATGTTCTCCGATCTGCACCCCTTCTCCCACTTCGATCCGGCCGGCCAAAATACAGTTGTTCTCAATCCGGACCCTGCGGTTCAACCGCACTTCAGGTCCAATATGGACATTCATCCCAATCGAGATATCCAGGGGGCCCATCGTCCGGTCCATTTCAATAATCTGTTTGACCACTTCATCGGCGATAAAAAAGAGTTCATTATTATCGATCATGATGATATCTTTAAGCTGGTCATAGACCTTGGTCCGATAGATATGCTCCATCTGCTTCAAAACACTTTTATTGTTGAATCCCAGCACCTGGGACAGATCGGAAATCTTATACGCTCCCACTTTGCGCTGATGCTGATTGTAAATCTCGATCAGATCGGTCAGATAAATCTCCTGCTGAACATTATTGGAACGGATCAACTGAAGATAATCGGGTAAATGGTCGCTCCGAAAGGCCAGAATGCTGGTATTGAATTCGGGAATCTCCAGCAGATTGGATTTGGAAAATCTGAAACAATGGGAATTGTATGAAAAATCCATGAATTGATCATCATTCAAGGCATTGATATCCTTATACTCCTTGATTGCGATCACTTTGTCCACCAGTTCGGGTTCCATGATAAGGTGATCCCGATCCTGTTCAGAAACCCGGATAATACGGCCGTAATAATTCAATTCGGTTTCGCCTTCATAATCGGCTGTTAAAACCATCATATCATCCTGGGAATTTTCGAAACCATCAGCGAATTCAGCCACCAACTCCCCGGTCAGCAATCCGATATCCCCGGGGAAAATATAGATTCTACCCTGGTACTGTTGAAGCTGGGGGTGATCGAAGGCTATTTTGACGGCATGACCGGTTCCCAACTGTTCCGACTGGTAAATAAAAAGGTAGTTGGCTTTTTTGGGGATCGATTCCAAGACATCTTCCGCCTTGATGCCCAAAACGAAAACGATGTTATCAGTATTTAAACCGGTTTCGACGGCATGGGTAACCCGTTCAATAGTAGACTTGCCCCAGATTTCATGGAGCATCTTGGATTTTTCCGATTTGATGCGCTTGCCGTGTCCGGCGGCCAGAATAACCGCCAGACGGGGATTGTCCATATCCAGATTCCCGCTCAAATCCGACAGATACCGATCAACGTGCCTATCCATCACCATCTCCTTCTAAATATCCTCAATCCTCATCCGCTCTCTCCTGTTCGCGAAACAGCAATTCCCGACTGTAAAGATCCAATTGGCGATTAATCTCCTCTTCCGATACGACTTCCCCCCGACCATATCCGGGACAATTCCGCACCAGATGAAGAAAGTCCTGGACGGTTTCCAGATAAGGCGGCCAGAAGGGATAAGTCGAACACTGAACCGGACGGACCGGATAGATCAGACAGGTTTGATCATAGAAAATACAGCGCCCATCCGGGTGCTCGATCAGACTATACTGGCTTCTCAACCTAAAATCCACCTGACGGGCATACTTTTCCAAAAAAATCCTAGGAATCAGCTTCAGATAAGTGGCAATCCGATGAATATCATTTTTAGACAGAAAGACATACCCGGGGGTTCCCTGGCAACACCCTCCGCATTGTTGACATTGGAAGCGAATTCCGTTTGTCGATGATCGCCGGCGGTTCATGGCGTTATCCCGGTATCCAGTTTAACCCGGTCTGAAAGATGGGCCCGAACCCATAAGGTATCCGAATGCCCCTGGGAATCGGTAACGCTGAATCTCATGCGAACCGTGGAATCAATCTCAGCCTGAGGATGCCAGCGTACCTGCATCTGCCATAATCGGCTGCGGCAGGCCCGGCATGGGGGTAAAACCTGAGTCTCCATATTCCGAATAGAATCACAGACCTGAAAATGGAGTGTATCATCGGTACGGGCCGCTTCTGCCAGCACGGAAAACACCACCTCCTGCCGGGTTTGAGACAAGACATGATCGACTCTCATCGGGATGGCCGCCTGAATCGTACTGCAACCACACAGGCCTAAAACAAACCAACCTGCCGTCACGCCTTTAACATCCCGTAATTCCGAAGATTCCGAATGATCCGTTGGTGAACATCGCCCTGATAGGGACTGGGCTCCTGATTCAAAAAAATCCGATAAATGGCCAGATAGCGTTCTACTGCCTCAACCATCACATCCTGAGGCAAGACCGGAATTTCACCTTCACCCATGAATCCCTGGCCTATCAACCATTGGCGGACATACTCCTTGTCAAGCTGGACCGGTTCCTCCCGATCATAGGAATCCCGATACCAGTACCGGGATGAATCGGGAGTATGGATCTCGTCAATCAGTATCAGATCATCGCCGACCAGACCGAACTCATACTTGGTATCGACCAGGATTAATCCCCGGCTGAGGGCGATTTCCTGCCCCCTTTTGAAGAGGGCCTTCGATACCGCTTCAATCTGGGACCAATGGGTGGGCTTGACCAATTCCCGAGCCACTATCTCAGCCGGTGAAATCGGCTGATCATGTTCCCCCATCTCCGCTTTGGTGGATGGAGTCAGAATCGGCTCATCAAAAGCCTGGTTTTTCTGTAGTTTTTCAGGCAGAGTCAGTCCATAGATCGCGCGTTTCCCCCCGCTGTAATCCCGCCAGAGACTACCGGTAATATAGCCTCGAATAATGACTTCGACCGGGAGCGGCCGGCAATTCTTTACGATGACGACATTCGGATCCGGTGTGTCAATAATATGATTGGCAATAATATCCTCAGTCTGGTGGAACCAGAAATTACTGACAGTCTGGAGAATCTCCCCCTTGAAAGGGAGCGTACCCAGCACCCGGTCAAAGGCAGAAATCCGGTCCGTGGCCACAATAATCCGTTTGTCGTTTACGATATAATTATCCCGGACTTTGCCCTGTATCAACTGCCCTATCGATAAATCCGTTTTCAATAAGGCATTCGGAACCTGGCGAATGATGACTTCTCGTTCCATTCCGGATCGATCCTTTCTTAGCTTTAACCCTAATCACTTGTTGGGGAACTGTTTATATAACCAGTTCCGTTTCGGAACAATAAACAAACTATCCGCCAGCGGAATATCCACCTCAAGACGGATGGCTTCCACGATTTCCCGATCGCCGGAGGGTAGGCGGGTTTCAGTTTTCAGAATCAGGTGTTTCCAATACCATACATATTTCCGGATCTGCTCGATATAAAGCTTCAGACATGATTGACCGCATACTCGGCCAATCCCGGCCATTCGTATCCCCCAATCCTGACTCAGAATAGCGGCTGCCGCTTGAATTCGGCTGAAAAATTTATCCTTTTTTTGAGGAGACAGATCCTTGAGCGAATCAATTAATCCGGCCAGGGAATTATCCTCCACATAGCCCAGTGTGTCATGGTCGGCAAAGATATAGCGATAGGGATGCTTCAAGTCCGTAATCTTTTTCCAGTTCCGTCCCGATCGGTTCCGGGTCAGCATCATCTGCTTTCCGCCGTAACAGTCGATATAACTCCATAAGGTATCCCGGACTGACTCGTTGATACGCATGATATAGGTAATTTTGGCCGATCGAAAAGAATACAGTTTCAAGCGTTCATCCATGCGATAAGCCGTATCCCGGCAATCCGAAAGCTTCACCGAATCCAGCTTGAGGGGAATGTAACCGGTATCGGGCCGATAGCTCAACGTATCAAAAAAATCAATCAAGCGCTCGATTTGAAGGCTATCCAGATCACCGACCGCCTGGATCTCGGCCCGGAGCTGACTACAGCTCAGGATTATAAGAATCCACCAGCTTTTCCGCCAGACCAAGATAGGTATCCATCGATAAAGATTGTAATTTTATCCGGTCGGATTGATCCACCGGCATCTCATTCAGCATGGCTGTATAATCCTCTTTTTTCATCCGAGCGCCCCGGGTATACTTTTTCAACAGCTCATAGGGTGCTTCCGCTTTCCTGATCCGCATCAGGGACTGAATGGCTTCCGACAGGATCTGCCAGTTATCGTCCAAATCCCGGTGAATCTTGGTCGGATTAATTTGAAGCTTGC
Source organism: Candidatus Delongbacteria bacterium (assembly GCA_017997825.1). Lineage (GTDB taxonomy): Bacteria > JAGOEH01 > JAGOEH01 > JAGOEH01 > JAGOEH01 > JAGOEH01. The sequence continues at coordinate 11,820 of JAGOEH010000043.1, forward strand.
TGATCCCGCGGCTCAGAGAAGAATAAGCCAGCAGTGAATAACCAAAAATCATTCCCAGATTCCGTTCCACAGTCGAATCGCTCAGATCTCTCTGCCAGCGGCTGATTGGAAGTTTGGCCGCCATATGATAGCCAAGAGAATTGGCCAATCCCAAATTGCCCTCCGCATTCTCAAAATCGATCGGATTGACCTTGTGCGGCATGGTCGAGCTTCCAACCTCACCTTCTTTTATTCTTTGCTTAAAATAATCCTGAGAAATATATAACCACATGTCATGCGAAAAATCCAGCCAGATGGTGTTGATCTGACTCAACAACAAATAAAAGCTGATCCAGTGGTCGTGCGGTTCTATCTGCGTCGTATAAAGATTGACATCCAGACCGAGTGAGGTGATGAATGAACGGGAAATATCCATCCAATCGGCGTCAGGCCATACAAAGGCATGGGCATTATAATTCCCGATCGCTCCATTGAACTTGCCGCGGAAGGTGAAGTGCTTCAACTGACGCAGATAAGGCTGCAGACGGGCCAAAAAATTCACCAGTTCTTTTCCCATCGTGGTCGGAACCGCGGCTTGGCCATGCGTTCTTCCCAGCATGGGGACCCCTTTCAGACGAACCGCCAGTTCAAACAGATCCCAATACAGCTTTTCAATAACCGGCAGCAGTTCACGCTGCAGAGCGTTCTGCTGCATCAAACTGTAGGCCAGATTGTTGATATCTTCCGAGGTGCAAAACAGGTGGATCGATTCCTTGAAATCACTCAATCCCCCCTGATCAAACAAGTCTCTCAAATAATACTCAACCGCTTTGACATCATGATTGGAACGTTTCTCAAACTCCTTGACCTTTCGGGCTCCGTCCAGATCCAGCCACCCGGCATGATGCTCCAGCCATTTCGCCTGTTCCGGCGATAACGCAGGTAATCCGCTCCATTCGGGATGCTGAAACTGAAACTGCACCCAGCGTATCTCAACCATGAGCCGATACCGGATCAGGGCCATTTCACTGAAATAATCGGAAAGTGTTTTCAACTTGTCGGAATACCGCCCGTCCAGCGGCGATATGACGGTCAATACATCCACTCTCATGTCTCCTTTTCAGTCGTGAATAATAGTATCATAATACGACGAAATCTCATAATTGTCAACTATAAATTTGATAAAGGCATATTTTTCCGGCCAGCCCTTCGATCAGGAAAAATTGACTCCCAATAACCCGGCCGCTCAGGTTTCACTATCCGAATGCCTCGATCCAATCCCTATCCCGTTCGGTTCAATCATCAATCCATTGAGTCTTGCCCTGTTAAGGCTTTTATCCTGGCCGGCATGGTGTCCGTTTAGCTGCCGTATCGCCTCACTTCCTGCCACCACTTGTCCATTTAGGCACAATAAATGCAATTTATCAGGGTATGACCATAGAGGAACGAGAATGAACAAAACCAAACTTCAGCCCCCGCGGGCTAATTATTCTTTTCTGAGCGACGCAATGAACCTCAAGGGTATGAACCAGGACCAACTGATCCGGATTATAACCGATCTGAAACTGATCAACCAGTGTAATCAGCTCAAACAACTGGAACAACTGGTGGTTGAGAAGTTTTTGAGCATTGTGCAGGGCGTGGTCGGTATTATCCGGATAGGCGATTTTTCAAAACAGACTTACTACAGTAAGGAACGGATCATTTCCACCTATCGGACCTATCTCAAGCTGGAAAAGGAATTCAACCGGGACGGATTCTGGGATTTTTTCCAGAGTGTGCATAAGATCACACTGCTGGATTACCAGAACAGCCGCCAGGAGATGATCCAGGTGATCCATATTCCGATCCAGACCCAGGAAAAAAAGATCGGCAGCATCAATATCCTGGGATCGCCGATCGAGAAGCTGACTCCGGAAGAGATCTATCATATCAGCCTGATTGCAGAGATTGCCGCGGTCAGAATCGAAGCTATGCTGGAAGCTGAGGAAATGGCCCGTCTGGCCAATGAAGACGGACTGACCCGCTTGTTCAACCGCCGGTATTTTGAAGAAATTGCAGAACACGATCTGGAACGAGCCCGCCGGTATCATGAATCGGCAGCGCTCATCATGCTGGATATCGATCATTTCAAAAAAATCAACGATACTTACGGCCATCCGGCCGGGGATCATATTCTCAAACAATTGGCCATGCTGCTGAACCGGACCATGCGCAAAGCAGACTGGATTGCCCGTTACGGAGGCGAAGAATTCATCATTTATCTGCCCGGACCATCTCCCGAACAGGCCATATCCGCCGCCAACCGATTACGATCCATCATTGAAAAACAGGAGATTCTTTATCAGGGACATACCATCCATATATCGGCCAGTATCGGCCTGAGTCTGCTTCAACCCAACGACTCACTGGAAAACCTGATTCAAAGGGCCGACGACAACCTCTATCAGGCTAAAAAAAACGGCCGCAACCGGGTTGTCAGCGACACACCCAATACCCCCGTGCATTCTCATTCCCATATTCAATAAGGCCGAAGGGTCAACCCATCTTTCGGCCTTCTTCGATCCTGATCCTTCCCTGTCCTGTTCATCCCAATCAATAACGAGCCAGTTCTTCCAAATCGATCTGATCGACTGAGCGAAAAAAGTCCAACTCATGCTCCTGATCGCTGAACTGCTGCCGGATGGCCAAGAATTCCGGATAATTGTCAAAAAAGATATCCACCAGTTCGGGATCAAACAGTTTTCCTCGTTCACTGCGGATAATCCGACAGGTTTTATCCTCGGAAAAAGCCTCTTTATATACCCGTTTGGTGGAAAGCGCATCAAACACATCCGCCAAAGCGGCAATCCGACCCTCGACCGGTATCTCCTCTCCAGCCAATCGCCGCGGATACCCGGTTCCATCCCATTTTTCATGGTGGGTCAGCGCCACTACCCGGGAAGCCCGGATCAATTCATCATTGGAGTATTTCAGAATCATCGCCCCGATCACGGTATGGTATTCCATGATCCGCCGCTCCTCCGGATTGAAAGGCCCCGGTTTGTGTAAAATGGAATCCGGAATCCCGACTTTGCCGACATCATGCATCGGCGTCGCAAACCGGATTACCTCGATGCGCTTTCTGTCCCACCCCAGATGGCGGGCCAACAGCTCGCAGTAAAGCGAAACCCGCTTGATATGAGATGAAGTTTCCTTATCCCGGAACTCAGCCGCAATCCCCAACCTGACAATCGTATCCAGATGAGCCTCCCGGATCCGATCCTGCAGGATCACATTCTCCAAAGCGACCGCCGCCTGAGAAGCCAGCGAAGTCAATATACTTTCATAAGCTGGATTGAAGCTGACCACCTCTCCATTTTCCATGGCGTTAATCAGCTGCAGCACCCCAATCACCTGATTGCTCTTGTTTTTAAGCGGGATCGAAATCATGGAACGGGTCACATAATCATTATGCCGGTCGAACGAGGCATTATACCGATAGGGCGAACCAGGAGGCAGGTTCTGAACATCATCGATTTTCAGCAAATCACCGTGTAATACCACATACCCCGCCATGCTCCGTTCCGATATCTCCATACTGAATACACTGAAACTCCGATTGAAGCGCTCCTGTCCCCACCGCCGAACCAGGGTATCATTCTGGGAAATCTTGAAATTTAGGCGATCCCCTTCCACCAAATAGATCGAACCGGAATCGGCCCTGGCAATTCGCCGGCTCTCCAGCAGAATCTGATCCAACAGCTTTTCTATATCGTGAATGCTCGATAGCGATATCCCTATCTCAATGATTTTTTTCAGCAATTCATCATTTTCACTCATCGCTCACCTGCCATTCACTACCTGATCGGAACCGGGTTGAAAATCATGAATGCCGAATCAACATCCCGATCCGGTCCTGAAAACCGAATCCGTCCGGGTCTGCGCACTCCCGATTAGTGATCTTAATCATAATATAGATCAAATATGATTAAAAGTCAATTATCGAAAAAAAGAACTCACGATCTTGATCATTGGATTGAAAGTGGATCGGAGATACGGTTTTCAACCAATCAAAAAAACCTGCCGGAGGATTGGAAACCCGGCAGGTTTTATCAACCCAATAATACTATTTATCCCGGAATCATTGCCAATAAACGAACTTCTACATCAGTCCATTGTCACATCATCGAATTGACGATCATCGAGAAATCCCGTCTGATCTTAAAAAACGGAAACAGATTCCGTTGGTAATCCGATGGGATTATTTGACCAACAACATGGGCCGAGCAATTGAACCCTCCGGAGTCGATAACCGGTAAAAATATACACCGGCAGAGATTGTTGATGGCTGGAATTCAACCTGATACTCACCGGCCGGGAGAATCCGATCGATCAGTACGGCCGTCTCTTCTCCCAGAACATTATAAACCGATAATCTGACCGACTGTCGCTCGGTCAGAGAAAAAACAATAGTAGTGGAAGGGTTAAAGGGATTGGGATAATTCTGCCTCAACTCGATCCCATGACCGATCAGTCCGGTAATCTCATTGACTTCAACCGCATTAGAAAAGGTATTGATGGTTTTGCCGCTATTGAACCAGGTTCCCTCCTCACACAGCTCATCCAGGATTTCAATCTCATTGTTTCGGCTGTCAAAGGTAGAGGTCGAACGGTAAGAGGGTTCCCACGTCCCGGTAAAACCATCGTAATCGATTACCTGAATCTGATTTCCATTCCCGTCATAATGGTATGTCGTCTTATTAAAATCCATCCAGACCGTCATGATATAGTACTGGAAAATCGACTCGATTAGCTGATCCTTGGCATCATAGGCGTGAAGATCCTTGGTCAAATTTCCCCAGCTGTTATCCTCCTGCCAGGACAAACCAATGGTTTCAATCAGATTCCCACGGCCGTCATAGGTCATAAGATACCGGAAACTATTGGCCCATTGATTATCCTTCCATTCAAACATGTTTTCCTCAAGGGTTAAGCCGGCACCATTGTATGTATAAACCCATTTGTAAACATTTTCCCATACCCCGGATGCCCAGCGATAACTATACTCTTCGGCTACCCGTTCTCCGTCATAGATCTGAGTGTATTTGGAAACATTGAGCCAGTTTCCGTTCTCCTTTTTCTGGTAGATATACTCCGTCATAACGCCCTGCTCTGAATAAGCGTAAAGGCTACGGCTGGTATCGACCCAAGTTCCGCCGACCCAATCCTGTTCAACCGCTTCCACCGGCTGAATTCCGGAAGAATAAATATAGCGGTACCGATAATCATTGATCCAGTTCCCGGCCTGCCATTCCTGACTGGTTCGAGTAACAAGACGATTCTGAGCATCATAGTCCGACGTATTTTTCATACTTTCAGTCCAGTTTGATCCATCCCAGTCATAGCTGATCGACACCATGATCAAATCGTCAGACTGATTCATGGCTACGATACGCTTGATTTTACTCTCCTCCTCAGCCAGCGCTTTATTACTCCCTTTCCGGAATGAACTCCAATCGGCCGGCAATTGTGAAGCAGATGAAAATCCCATCAGCCCGATCATCAATCCTACAATCCAAAATCGCTTTTTCATAATCCATCCTTTTTTAAGGTTAAACCGATTCGTCTTCCAAAGATCTCATAAAACTATAATAACAATTTTTAAAAAAAACACAACGTTAAAAAAATAACAATCTAGCTCAGAAAAAAGGAAGGTAAGAATTGGGTTTCGTATTCGATATCAGAAGGGAGCGATCAATCTAACCTAAATCGTAGTATCTTTCAGTTTGCTAAGAATCGATTGCCATACCAGGGACACATCACCTGACTCTCGAGGTAAAGGACAACCGTGACTATAGACTGAACGGGCCCACTCAAACAATACCGGACCATTGACCGGTTCATTACTCCGTCCGGTTCGGTCCCAATAGGCCTGTAGTAACCATCGGGTGCGAGGGAAAAAATGGAAATGCAGCCGGCAATCCAGTTCACTGAAAACCAGACAATAGACCCGTTCAGCCTGAGCCGCCTTCTCGACAGCTTCTCCCACCCGTCTCAGCATCGGTCCCAAAGCCCCGGCCTCTGCCGGATCCAGATCTCCCCAGGCGGTAGCCCCCGATTTCAATCTCAGTATCACATACCCGGGAATGATACAGGCCTCCGCCGGCTCCAGCGTAAAATATAAATCCTGATAGTATAGGCAATCAGACAATATAGGATCCCTCCGTTTGATCAGTCGGATCGGGTCGTTTTTCAGTTAGGACGGGGTACTTTAAGATAAGCGGTACCGGTAAATTCGGCGATGATTTGGTTCTGATCGTCCGTCACGCTGACCCGGTACAGCCCGGTTTTACTGCTGGTCGACAGCTCGGTAGCCTCAGCGGTGATCACTCCACGGGTGCACTTTCTCAGATGGGAGATGAAGGCATTCAGGGATACCGCCACTCCCCCCCGGCTATTGGCGGCCAATGAATAAGTGAAATCGGCCAGGGTAAAGACAGCTCCCCCCATCACTGTTCCCAATCCATTCAAATGGCGCTCGGTCACCGGCATCGAACATCGGGCATGTCCGGGCCGGACATCCAGAATCTCGATCCCACAAAGCTCGGCAAACCGGTCTTGCTTGAAATTTTCTATTACTTTGGTCATCATGGTCGGCGTTTTCTCTCTCCCATCGGCATAACAGCATTCTCTCCATCATAATTGATCACCCTCGAATTCCCGTGATCGTCTTCCATTCAGTTTGAGTCCTGGTTTCACGGTAACTGACCGGGACTCAAGGAAAGATTAGAGTCTCATGGTTCGACCCATTATCAGATCGAAGAGAGCATCTCTTTTTTCAGGACTTCGATCCCGGCTTGGGTCAATACGGCAATCGCCTTGTCGAGATTCTCGATCCGAAGCACCACCAGGGCGTTATCGCCTTTTTTTTCCAAGAAGGCATACATGTATTCAATATTGATCTGATGATGATTCAGTACCTCGATAATGGCGGCCAGGCCGCCCGGATGGTCGGCAATCTCCACCGCGATCACCTCATTGACGGTGGTGGTGAACTGGTTTTCGTGTAGAACCCGGTAAGCCTTGTCCGGCTGGTCCACGATCAGCCTCAGAATCCCGAAATCCTTGGTATCAGCCAGAGAAAGAGCCCGGATATTGATCTGGTTTTTGGCCAGGATATCCACTGCGTCCTTCAAACTGCCGGGGTGATTCTCCAGAAAAATGGATAATTGGGGTAGATACATGATTCACCTCTATAGTTTGCGTTTATCGATCACTCGTTGACTCTTACCGGCCGAACGCTGAATGGTATGGGGAGCCACCAGCTTGATGTCGGCATGGATACCGATGATGGCATGAATCCGATTGCGGATCAGATTCTTGAAATCCTCCAGCTTACGCACCTCATCCGAGAAGAATTTTTCGTTCAGTTCGACCTGGATCTCGATGGTATCCAGCGACCGCTGCCGATCGACGGTAATAAAGTAATGGGGTTGAGTTCCCTCGATCTGGAGCAGGATATCCTCGATCTGAGAGGGAAAGACATTCACGCCCCGAATGATGATCATGTCATCGCTGCGGCCCATGATCCGTTTCATGCGGCGTAATGTCCGGCCGCAGGAACATGGTTCCGGAATGATGGCCGTTAGATCTTTGGTACGGTACCGGATCAGCGGGATTCCCTGTTTGGTCAGCGTCGTGAAGACCAATTCGCCGATTTCTCCGTCCGGTAGGATCTTTCCGCTTTCCGGATCGATGATTTCCGGATAGAAGAAATCCTCATTGACATGGAGCCCATTCTGGTGAATGCATTCAAAAGCAACTCCCGGGCCGATAATCTCACTGAGACCATAGATATCGTGAGCCCGGAGTCCCCACAGATCCTGGATCTGGAGCC
>JAGOEH010000044.1 GCA_017997825.1 Candidatus Delongbacteria bacterium
TGATTTCCCAATCCCAGCGGGAATCGGACATCACCTCGATTTTTGGGTGTCACTGGGGCATGTTGGGTCTGATCAAATCCGATTTCATCGATTTAAGCCGATTGACCGCCTCCGAGCTGGAGCTCTTAAAACGGACTCCCTCCAGCGGACTGGGCTCATCCCGGTACAAACTCAAAGATGAGAATATGCCCGAAGTCCTGAAGGTTCTCCAAAATTACAATATCCGCTATCTGTTTGGGATCGGCGGCAACGATACTATGCACAACATTCACCAGATCGAAAAGTATTGCCGACAGCAGGGTTATGAATTTTATGGAATGGGATGTCCCAAAACGGTTGATAACGACCTGTTTGGGACCGATCATACACCGGGTTTCCCGTCGGCCGCCCGCTATGTTGCCTTATCGATCCTGCAGGGTGGAGTGTTGGCCCGCGACATGCAAAAGGTCGACCAGTATGTAATTTATCAGACGATCGGCCGGGATGCCGGATGGCTTGCGGCGGCCGCATATGCCGCCAAAAAAGCGGAATCCGATCCCCCGCACATCATTTTAATGCCGGAGGTCCCCTTCGAGGAAGCCAAATTCCTGGCCAAGTTTGAAGAATGCCATGCCAAATACGGTTTTGTTTCGATCATCTGTGGAGAAGGCATTGCCTACGCCGATAAAACACCAGTCTCTCAATCCAAAACTAAGGACCTTTTTTCGAATATCGAATTTGGAGCTATGGGTGGTACATCGGCCGCCATGATGCTGCATCGGATGATCTCAGACAAGTACGGATACCGCGGAGAATTCCAGGTTCCCGAATCCCTGCCGATGTGCTGTTCCGATCGTGCGACCGATCGAGATATCCAGGAAGCTTTCGAAACCGGACAGGAAGCAGTCCGCCTGGCCGTCCAGGGGCAATCCGGACTGATGACGACCATTATCCGAACGGGCAGTGCTCCCTATACCACCCAAATCGGAACCATTCCGCTACAGGATGTAGCCGCCAAGACCAAACCGGTCCCCTCCGAGTATATCTCATCGGATGGGTTTATGGTCACCGAAGCCTTCGGGGAGTATATCCGACCCCTGGTCGGAGAATTGCCGGTCTATGCTGAAATCCCGCTTATCCCGGTCAAACCGGTTTAACACCCACCATTGGGACGGATAATCCAACCGGGATTATCCATCCCACGATCCCAATCAGGAGAAAATGATGAACAGTCATGATACTCGTTATTCCCAATATGCATTGACCCGTGAAATGCTGGAAACTCCCGGCATTATTAAAGCTTTCAAGACCAAAGCGCTGAACGAACCGGTCGAGAGCCTGAAAGAATCCTGCAAACTGTTTCTGACCGGAGAGGGTTCCTCCCGGATTTTCCCGGCTAAGAATATGATATACCAAGCGATGGCCGGCCATTCTTCCTTGACTATTCATACCGAGGGAAGCCGGCAGGCGGCCGAGCTGGATTTATCGGAGCGAGTCCTGTTTGGAGCCTCCAATTCCGGAAAAACCAAGGAAGTCATATCGTTGTTTTATCAGCGCAAATCCAAGGCTCAGTTTGGGCTGACCGCCCACCCCAACACCCCTCTGGAAGAGCTGAGCCAGGATTGTTTTATTCTGAGCTGTGGTGCCGAAAATGCCGTGGCCGCCACCAAGAGCGTAATTGAACAGGGCTTGTTCTATCACCAATTACTGATGGCCTGTCAGGGCAAAACCATTACCCAGTCCCAACAGGATGAATTGGCCGCTAAATCACAGCAGGTTCTGGAAATGCCGATCCCGGCCGATTGGATTCAGGCCATGGCCAAAGCTCCCATGCTCTATTTTGCCGGCCGCAATAACGGGGTTGCCGAAGAAGCCACCCTCAAAACCAATGAAATCACCCGCAAAAAATCGGCTTATCTGGAAGGTACCTATGCCGTCCACGGAATCGAAGAAGTGATGAATCCCGACGAATGTGTGATTCTGGTCGATCCATTTCAGGAAGAGGAAGAAAAATTCCGGGATGTATTGAAAGGAAATGTCGGGCTATCGGTTTTTGCCATCAGCACCCGCGACACCCTATTCCCCACTCTTAAAATCCCCTCCATGTCCGGATTCGATACCTACCTGCAGCTGCAAACCTGCTGGAATCTGCTGGTAGAAATCGGCCTAGCGTTGGGCATCAATCTGGATAAACCGGTACGTGCTCGTAAAATCGGGAACGAATTCATCCTTCCCGGCCAAAAATAACCCTGTATCCTCAAAGGAGACCGCATGGATTACTATGTTGGGATTGATCTGGGTGGAACTGAACTCAAGATCGGGATTATTGATCAGAGCGGAAGCATACTGATAAAAGATTCATTCAAAGTCCCCGAAGCCGCACAAGGTTCTCAGATTGTGAAGTTTATGGGAGACTGCACCCAGCAGCTGATGGACAAAAGCCAGTTTCCCAAGCAGAGTTTTAAGGGGATCGGGATTGGAGCTCCCGGGCTGTTGAATCCGGAAACAGGACAGTTGCTGAATGTGGTGAATATCCCCCAATTGAATTCCATCTATTTGGCGCCGGATTTGGGTCAACGATTCGGAATCCCGACCTGGCTGGACAATGATGTAAATGCCATGGCGTTAGGAGAGATGTTCTACGGTGCCGGCAAGGGCTATAAAGATTGTATTGCGTTGACACTGGGGACTGGCGTCGGCGGAGGGTTGATATTTGACGGTAAGCTATACCGGGGTGCCTGTTTCACGGCCGGTGAAATCGGACATCTCTCGATCAATTCCGACGGATTGTTGTGTCCCTGCGGCAACTACGGCTGTATCGAGCGCTATATCGGGCGGGACGGGATTATCAGCCGCTTCAAGTACTACCTGAGCAAGGAGATCCCCAGCACCATCCATCAATTTACCGAAGACAACCAGATTACGCCCAAAGCGATCGCCAAAGCGGCCGAAGCGGGCGATGCCCTGTCTCGAGAAGTATTGGCTGAAACCGGAAAATATCTTGGGATTGCGTTAGTGACCCTAACCAATGTACTTAATCCCGAAGTTTTCATCATCGGCGGCGGGATTGCCAATGCCGGAGATCTGATTCTGGAACCGGCCCGGCATGAATTGCAAAAGCGGGCTTATACCATACCGGCAAAAAAGGTCAAAGTCGTTCAGGCGGCCTTGCGGAATGATGCCGGAATTGTCGGATCCGCTTCAATCGCTGTTGACATGCTGAAAAACCGATAATCCGCTATACCATTTCCATCGGGGAAGGAGCCTCATCGGTTCCTTCCCTTTTACTTAACCCCTCATCCACCATCTTTTGAATTTGATGTTTTCGGTTGACCCAATCGGGTGCGATCAGCAGTTCTCTACTGTCTTCGCTGATTCGCTCGATAGCGATGCCGGGATCGAGATGTCGAATGAAGGCTACAACCCGATCAACATACTCCTCCAAATTGATCAGGCTGATTTTCCCCTCGGCCAACCAATCCGCCATCACGGTATCCCGGACCACAGCCAATGGATGCAGTTTGACGCCCTGAAGCCGGCACTGATTGACAATCTCAGCGGCCCGGATCACGTCCGGCATGGTCTCGCCGGGCAATCCGAAAATCAGATGAGTGCTCAAGCGGATGTGGGGCAGACGCTGATGTAATACCCCGCAAATCCTTATAAAGTCACAGACCGTATGGCCCCGATTGATCAAACGCAAAATCGAATCGGACGATGACTGCAGTCCGATCTCCAGCCAGATTTCCCGTTGGCGGGACAATTCATCCAGAACCTCCATAATTTCATCGCCGATACAATCCGGCCGGGTCGCGATGGAGATGATTTTGATCTTCTCAAATTCAAGCGGTATCGACAACCATTGTTTGAGCTGTTCAGGAGGTCCATAGGTATTGGAGTAGGTCTGGAAATAAGCGATTCCCCCAAGGTAAGCACCGGATGAGTCAAGAAATCCAAGGCCGGAACGCAATTGATTCCGGATACTCTCATCGGCATGGCGGGCCAGAACGGGATTAAAACTTTGATTATTACAGTAATAACATCCGCCGGTCGAAATGGATCCGTCGCGATTAGGACAGGTCGCCGGTGTTGAGAGGGCAATTTTTTTCAGTTTGCCCCCGTATCGTTGTTTTAAATAGCAGGCAAAGGTAAGGTATTGATGCTGATCCGTCATTTGATCATCCTGTCTTGAAATGCCGGTTCGATCAACCGTATCATGGTTCGGTCGATAGACGAGTGGCCAATGCCAGGAGTTCCACCCGTTCGACCCCCTGCATTTTTAGCGTGAAGGCACACTCATTGGCGGTTGAGCCGGTTGTTACCACATCATCGATCAGCAGAATCGAACGCAGATTGGGGCTCATAGGGGATACAATCTGGAAAGCCCCGGTCAAATTGATTCGGCGCTGATGTCCATTCAATCCGGCCTGGGACTGGGTATTCACGGTTCGACCGAGTAGATTCCTCCGCATCGGCCGAGCGATCGAACGGGCCACGGATGCAGCCAGCATTTCCGATTGATTGAATCCCCGTTGTCGCTGCTTAGCTGGAAAAAGAGGAACCGGGATGACCGTTTCTACCCATGTGAAATCATAAAGAGCGATCCGCGATATCAGTATGCGTTTTAGAAAGGCATAAGCCGACATATTATAATGATATTTGAACTCGGTAATGGCATGTTCCATAGCTGACTGATAGCGGCCGATAACATGCAGTGCATCCAGATAGGTACATTCCGGTACAAACAACGGATTGTGATCCTGAAAATAGTCGATCCGGCCGCATCGGGCACAGACAAAATACTCACCGGCTTTCAAGGGAGTTCTGCAATTATAACAGCGCTGAAAAAATATCAGAGAGACCAATCCATCCCGGATCGAGCTAATATTCATAGCGGTGCCGGCCAATGTTCAGAATAAATCCGATCAGGATCATATTGGTCAGCAGGGAACTCCCTCCATAGCTGATAAACGGGAGCGGGATTCCGGTGACCGGCATGATGCCGATAGTCATCCCGATATTGATCAGCATCTGAAAAAACAGAATCGACGTAATCCCGACTACCATTAATTGTCCGAAAAGATTCCGGGTTTCCATTGCAATCTGAATCGAATAGATAAAGATGATCATAAACAACCCGATGACCACCATACATCCGAAAAAACCGGTTTCTTCACCAATAACGGAAAAAATGAAATCGGTCTGTTTTTCCGGTAAAAAATCCAGATTTTTCTGAGTTCCCTTCAACAACCCTTTTCCGAACATCCCGCCGGATCCGATTGAAACCTTGGATTGAATGATATGATACCCCGAGGTCAGTTTATATTTACTGGGATCGAGGAAGACAATTATTCGTTGTTTCTGGTAATCATGGAGATGGTTCCAGAGGTAGGGTGTCAAAATACCGATACTGGTATTCAACAGGAAGAGGAAAATAATGATGCGGAGTTGGAATTTTGAAATATAGAGAAGAAAAAGCATTAGGAAAACAAAAATGAACCAGGTCCAGATATTGAAAGCCGCCACTATATTGATAATGGGGAGGACGATGAAGATGATGGTGATGGGTTTAAATCCCCGCCAGAAAATCATTGGGATCATCAGGATAAAGAAGATAAGCGCGGTACCGAGGTCCGGCTGCTTGAGTACCAGAGCCATCGGAAGCATGATGATTCCGAAAACACCAGCCAGATACTTCCAATGATCCAAAGGAGGTTTCAGATGATTCAGATAGAAGGCCATCATCAAGGTTACTGCGATTTTAGCGATTTCAGAGGGTTGGATGTTAAAAAAACCGAGATTGAACCAGCGGGTGGAGCCGGAAACGGTGCGGCCGAAAAAAAATACAGCGATCAGGGCGATAATGGAAAATACATAGAGAAAAGGGGCCAGATTAAAAATATAGCGGTAACTAAATAGTTGGAGAAGTATTATAATAACCAGTCCGATCCCTAATGATACCAGTTGTTTCATGAAGAGGTTATCCGGAAGGGTGATGGTGGCGGAATAGATAAAAAATTGTCCGATCAGGCACAGACTGATGGTTGCCATCAGGATCGGGGTAGGGAAATTCCGGTTACTGAAGATATAGCTCAGGTAGGGTTTACAGGCTTTAATAAGTGTCATGGGTAACCTTCAGGCTGTCGTAATAATAGGATAAGAGCTGACCGACGATGGGAGCCGCCATGCTTCCGCCGTGGCCGACGTTTTCAAGGACACAGGCGAAGGCGACTTCCGGGGCCTCATAGGGAGCATAACCGGCGAACCAGGCATGAGTTAATTCACCCGGATTTTCAGCCGATCCGGTTTTACCTGCAACCCGAAGTCCTTCGACGGATGCCCGGCCTCCCGTGCCGGAGTAAACGACCGCCAGCAGACTTTTTTGAATCAGGGACAAGGTTTGCGGTTGTATATCCAAGCTGACCGGTTTGGGATGATTGAAGTACTGTCGGCTGGACGCCGGATCATCCCAACTTACCAGCAGATGAGGGGCAAATCCATGACCATTGTTGCCGATCAGATTCATCATATGAGCCATTTGAATCGGAGTCACCAGGATTTCTCCCTGACCGATGCTCAGATTCAACAGAATCCCTCTTGGGAAACGATGATTCCCGAGTTTTTTTCGGTAATACTCATCATTGGGAATCAAGCCCTTGCTTTCGCCCTGCAAGTCGATACCGGTGACTTGTCCCAGATTCATTTTAAGCGAATATTGGTACATGTTCTCCAGTCCCAGCTTCAGACCGAGCTGATAAAAATAGACATCGCAGCTTTGAGCCATGGCCTGAAGAAGGTTGAGTGATCCATGCCCTTTTAGATTCCAGCACTTGAAGTCCCGATTACCCAAGCTGTAGTACCCGATACAAGGGGCTTGGGTCGTGAATTCATCGAACCCAAGGACCTCAATGGCGGCGGCGGCCGTAACCACCTTGTACACGGAACCCGGCGGATAGCGGCTACTGATGGCCCGGTTAAACATAGGATGATAAGGATCATTGATCAATGAATTCCAGTTTTCCGAGGATATCGTACCGGAGAGCATATTCAGATTATAGCGGGGATGATTGGCCAGTACCAGAATCTGGCCGGTTTTGGCATGCAGCATAACCAGAGCCCCGGCATTATAGGGCGATAACAGTTCTTCCGCCTTGCGCTGAAGATTCATATCAATTGAGAGAGTAATATTATGGCCGGGCTTGGGAAACTGCGTTTTTTCCGGATAGATCTCGCCGATTTCCCGTTCCATGGCATTGACTTCAATCAGCTTAATTCCATCCCGCCCCCGCAGCAGGTTCTCATATTCGGATTCCACCCCGGACCGGCCAATCAGATCTCCAAAGCTGTATCCTTTTTCGCTCAGTTTATCGATTTCTTCTTCACTGACTTCATTCAAATACCCAATAATGTGACAGGCCAGATCGTTGAAAAGGTAATACCGGATCTGCCCTCGTTCCACATCGATTCCCTTCAAATCCTCCTTATGCTCTTCGATCATGGCAATCCGTTCGTAATCGACATTACGCGCTATCGGAATCGGTTTATAAGAGGATCGAACCCGACCGATTTTCATGATCTTCTCCGTATCCAATTCAAGAATGGAGCAGATCTTTTTCAGTGTCCTTTCCCGATCACCAATTTTGTAAGGCGTAATTGAAACCGTATAGGAGTTGGTATTGAGAGCCACAATGCGGTGGTTTCTATCATAGATCAAACCGCGGGGTGCATTGATGGAAACCAGGCGAATCCGGTTACGATCCGATTCCCGATAATAGAGCTGATATCGTATAATCTGGAGATTGAACAATTGAATAAATAGCGGACACAGCATGATTCCATAAAACAAATAGAGAAAGTTTCGTTTTTGTTTGCAACTATTCGGCTGATTAGGCATGTTTTTTACGGTAAAAGACCAAAAGGATGGTGATGATTCCGATCATCGACGTATAGAGTATGGCAGGCAAACCTTGAGAAAAAAGAAGCACAGGAAACCGTATCAGTTCTGTCCGGCACAGAACGAACAGGAATACGAAATGATAGATAATGATAGCACCGCACATCAGCAGAATCCGGGACAGGACATCATTGATAAACAATTTTTGATTGGTCTGGAAGGTGGCATAAGCCATCAGGGTCATGGTCAGGGTATTGGCGCCGAAATTCGCCGGAGACAATGCATCCAGTCCGAATCCTATCCAGAATCCCAGACTGATGGATTGGATATAATCGCTGGAGAAGCTCAGCATGATGACCAGAATCAAGACGAAATTGGGAATAGCGCCCTGGATAACCAGATTGGATGCCAGGGTTGTCTGGAGAATCAACACCAGGTATGTCAAACCGATTTTAGAAGGTAAATTCATCATTTTTCAGGAGAATGATCACATCTTCGATACGCGAAAAATTCACAAAGGAGGAAACCAGCACACTTTTACGCATATCGTGGGTTTGCGAGGTATCGGCACTGACGACCTTACCGAATGGGATACCGAAGGGATAAACCCCGCCCAGCCCGCTGGTAATCACCTTGTCATCCAGCAGGATTTCATCGAAATTGGACACGTCCAGCAGTTCGAACAGGTTATTATCCTTCCATCGCACCGTCGATTTGATGCGGGAGCGTTCCAGCACCACACTGAAGTGATGGTTGGGGTCGTTCAGCAGGACAATCATTGAATTGAACGGATTGGAGACCAGGACTTTCCCGACCAGACCCAATTCATTAATGACCGGCATGTTTTTTCTGATTCCGGCCAGAAATCCCTTATCGATTAAAAGAGAATTGTATTCTAACGAAGGATTGACGCCAATGACCCGGGCGGTGACGAACCGATACTGATTGAAAAGGGATTGGTTTTCAGTTTGGAAACGGAGGAGCTGTTTGAGCCGTTTGTTTTCCTCCATCAGTTCAAAGGTGTCAAAGAGTTTGAGTTTGAGGAGGGCGACATCTTCCCGTAACCGGACATTTTCATCCCGGATTCGGAAAAAGTCCTCAGTTACGGCGACCACTTTCTGAACGGGAGCCAAGACGGAAGCCAGATAGATTTGAGCGACTTTAAGCTGCCAGAGCGGGTTCAGATACAGGAACAGAAGAGAAAGCCCCAGATAGATCCAAAGTAAATAATGATGCGGTGTATTTTCATTGTTGGACATGAATCAGTGTTGGGGGTTTTTAATCAGGATTTTGGAGTAATAGGAGAGATCGGAAAGGATCTTTCCGGCGCCGCGAACCACACAGGTCAAAGGATCTTCGACCACATTGATAGGCAGATTGGTTTCCTGGCGGAGGCGTTCATCCAGGCCTTTGAGCATCGAACTGCCGCCAGTCATGATGATTCCCCGGTCCAGAATATCCGCCGAGAGTTCGGGAGGGGTTTTTTCGAGGGCCAGCTTGACCGCTTCCACAATATCATTAATCGGTTCGGCCATGGCTTCCCGGGTTTCGGAGGAGGTAATTTTGATGGTTTTGGGGATCCCGGCGATCAGATCACGTCCCTTGACTTCCATCTCTTCCTCATCACTGGTCGGATAAGCCGAGCCGATGCGGAATTTGATCTGCTCAGCCGTTCGTTCACCGATCAAAAGATTATAGGTTTTTTTCATATACTGGATAATGGCTTCATCCATTTCATCCCCGCCGACTCGAATCGAGGTTCCGTTCACGATCCCCCCCAGGGCGATGACAGCGATTTCGGTTGTGCCCCCGCCGATATCGATGATCATGGAGCCGGTCGGAGAATCGACCGGCAACCCGACGCCGATTGCCGCCGCCATCGGTTCGGTAGCCAGATAAACCTCACGGGCGCCGGCGTGTTCAGCCGCGTCTTTGACGGCCCGTTTTTCAACCTCGGTGATACCGGAAGGAACGCATATCACAATCCTCGGACGGATCAACCATCGGTATTTTTGAACCTTTTTTAAAAACAGGCGCAGCATCTCTTCGGTCAGTTCAAAATCCGCGATGACACCATCTTTGAGGGGACGGACCGCGACGATCTCATTCGGGGTCCGGCCGACCATCTCTTTGGCTTCGTTTCCAATGGCAAGAATTTTACGGGTCTTGACATCCTGAGCCACCACCGAAGGCTCATTGACGACAATTCCGCGGCGTTCTATATGGATCAGGGTATTGGCTGTTCCCAAATCAATTCCGATATCGCCAGCTAAAAACGACATGGTGCGATCCTCCCGTCTATCAATCTTTGATTAGTCGTTGATTTGATGTTCCGATTGACGCCGCTGTCGACGGCGGCCGATCATAACAATAATCCAGGCCACCACTAGGCCTGCACTATATACTCTGGCCCAAAGCTGTTTCTCGATCCCAGGATGAGTCAGCACTATCACCAAAAACACCACGGCCAAAACGGCAATCACCACTGTCAGCCAGATATTCACCCGGGACTTGTTTATCACGGGTTAAAAATCCAATCTAAGGTTATCATGAAAATAGGCGACCAGTTGATCGACCGGGACCCGGATCTGTTTCATGCTGTCCCGCTCTCGAATCGTAACCTGTTGATCCTGGAGGCTGTCAAAATCAAAGGTGACAACAAAGGGCGTTCCAATTTCATCCTGGCGACGGTACCGTTTTCCAATACTCTGGGTTTCATCATATTCTACATTCCAACAGCGTCTCAACTGGTCATAAATCTTACGGCACTCCCCGGTCAGTTCGGCCTTCCGCAACAGCGGCAATACGGCAATTTTCACCGGAGCCAGATAATGAGGAAGGCGAAGCACCACTCTGGTTTCGGTAGTTCCATCCGCGGTCGGGGCATCCTCCTCATCATACTTATCCAAGAGCAAGACCAAAACAGATCGGTCGACACCAAAAGTTGGCTCGATAACGTGTGGAATATATTTTTGATTGGTAACAGAATCGAAGTATTCGGTCGATTTACCGCCGGCCTGACTATGCATCCTCAAATCGAAATCGGTGCGGTAGGCCAGTCCATAGAGCTCTTTAAATCCAAATGGATAACGATACTCGATATCGATTGTTTTCTGGGAGTAATGGCTCAGTTTTTCCTTGGGATGCTCATGGATACGTACATTAGACTCATCCAGATGAAGTAAGCAAGTGGTCCAATACCACATTTCGTTCTGCCAGCCGTCAAAACATTCCTGCCATTGACTTGGATTGAGGAAATACTCTATTTCCATTTGTTCAAACTCAATCAAACGATAGATAAAATTGCCCGGGGTGATCTCGTTTCGGAAAGCCTTCCCAATCTGTCCGATACCGAATGGCAGTTTGACTCGCATTGAATCGATCACATTATTGAATGTCATGAAGATGGCTTGAGCTGTTTCGGGGCGAAGATAAGCAATCTCATTCGAATTTTCGGTGCTGCCGGTGGAAAGTTTGAACATCATGTTGAACTTTCTGACGCCGGTAAAATCATGGTTTCCACACTTGGGACAGCGGATCTGATTGGCCTTCATCACCTCTTCCATTTCGGCGGGTGACTTTCCTTCCATATCCATTCCAATGGCATCTTCGATCAATTGATCGGCCCGATGACGCGCCTTGCAGATTTTGCAATCCACCATGGCATCATTGAATCCACCGACATGGCCGGAAGCCTCCCATACCCGGGGATGCAGAATAATATTCCCATCGATTCCCATCATATCCGATCGGCTCTGGATGAAATATTTCCACCACATCTGTTTGATGGCATTTTTCAATTCGATTCCATAGGGGCCATATGTATAAGTATTGGCATATCCGCCATAGAGTTCACAGGATGGAAAAATGAATCCTCGTCGCTTGCACAGGTTGACAATCTTGTCCATGGTAACAGCCATGCTAAAACTCCTCTTTCAGTATCTGAACAGCATTCTTTCCCAACATATTAAAACTTCATAAATATATACAATTATCATCATTTGTCAATATAGTTTTAAGTGATTGGCTTAAAAAAAAGTATTGCCTGAATTCCCAAAACAACTATAATTATTCCATGGTAAAAAATCTCATCCTCGGTGTTACCGGTCCCATTGCGGCCGGAAAATCGCTGGCGATCGATTTAATCAAACAACATGTGAAGGACCGGATTCCGGTCCACCATTTAGATGGAGACACGATAACCCATGGGTTGTTGGACCGGAACCGGGGTTTGCACCGTCTGATTCTGGAGGCCTTTGGCCGATCGGTTTTCCGGAGTCCGAACCGGATCGATCGCCGGACCTTGGGAAATATTGTGTTCCAGGATAAAGAAAAGATGGAACAGCTCAACCGTATCATCCGGCCCAAAATTCTCCGCTGTGTGCGGCAGGAGCTATCCCGTCTCAAGAAAACACCATCTCCGGGGCTTGTCATTATTGATGGGGCATTGTTGATTGAGATGGAATTGGATAAGCTGTGTGATGTGGTAGTAGAAATAACCGCCGATCGAACCATACGCCGGCAACGACTGATGGAACGAAACGGATTGAGCATCCAGCAGGCTGAGGACCGGATCAATTCACAATCCGTCACACCGATTGGGGAACCGGAAAAATTGATTACCATTCTCAATCAGGCATCCCCCCAAATCCTCCGCCACACAATCACCCGAAAGCTGCGGCCTGTGTTGGCGTCTTATTTTCCCGGTTCCGGGCTGGACACAGAATAAGATCGATGGTCGTGCCGGCGGGCCCGATAGAGCAGATAACGCCTGATCTGATCATCGAACGGATACCCCCGGGAGCCTGACAATCGCCAAATAATCTGATATTCATAATCTTTTTCATAATAATCGTTCCGTTTATCCGCCAAAAGATAGTTATAAAGATGATACTTATAAATATCATGACGATGGCGGGAAAGCATCCGAAAGTACGTAATGGCGGAATCTTCACGTCCTGTGCCCAGGTAATAAATACCCAGATCCAGACTATCCATAAAAAGCAGGCTTAATGTATCGAACCGGGATTGATTGACGGTGATTGGAAATAGATTTTGGTTCTGGATCGTTTGAATTTCCCACATCCGGAATCGGGCATAGCTGTCGCCCGGATCCAGATTAGCCGCCTGTTCGAATTCTTTCAAGCCCTCAGATAGTTTTCCCTTTTCGAGGTAGAATGATCCCATCAAATTATAATACAATCCCTTATCGTGGTTTCGGATCGTCTTAGCCAGATCGCCGATAAATCCTTTTTCATTGAGTTTATAGCGGCAAATCAGGCGGTAGAGAACAAGGGCTGAATCATCCGGATTGGGCGACCTTTTTATAACATCCAGCGCATTTTCATAATTTCCGCTGACAACCAGACTGTCGACAATTCGGTTATCCGCCTGTATTCCCGCGGAAAACAGGATCAGGATGTACCCGATGACCATCAATTTCTTCATTTTTTCTTGTTCAATTCCTCAATTGTAAAGCCGTATATATCCAGCGTCGGATAAAGACTGGAATGATTCTTCCAATTATCCCGATACTCGGCTGAGTTTTTTATCTCATTTTTGATTTGATTCTCGGATACCTGTTGAGCATTCAGAATCCAGGCATACAGTAAATAACCGAATTCCCATCGGGGATAAGTTTTCACAACCCGCTTGATAATGGCTTCTGCGGCCGTAAAATCCTTCCGGGTGTAGTGGGTCAGTGCAACACCGTATAACCCGAACGGATTCTGGGGCACCATATCATGCAACCGCTGGAAATAGAGGATCGCCTGATCATAGTATTCCAGGCGTAACGCGGACAAAGCAGTCAAGTAGATCAATCCGAAGAACGAGAGATCCTTTTTTTCAAGCAGGGCATGTAATTCGTTGTAAACCGACTGATAATTTTCATTGGCCATTTGCGTGAGTGCCTGCTTGTAGGTCTCATTGAGATTCCGAAACAGATAGTGTTGTTTAGACCGGCTCATCACCAATTCTTTAATCTGGGATGTGTCCTGAAACAGATTGGCGGTTTTAGCCATTTCAGCCACAAAGAGAGTCGAATCGATCATTCGATCTTCGATCACGATCGGAATGGGCTTGCGATGCGATAAAGAATCTTCGTTCAGATACTCAACCCAAATATACCATGGATCCCAGTTAATAATCCGGATATTTTTTCCAAAGAGGGTAATGACATCCCCTTTTTGGATATTGTCAACGGTCATCGGATGGGAGTATTTCTCGGATGGTGTCTGGAAAAAGTGAGTTAGACGGAGCTGATTTTGACTGTCAATACTGTCATAAACAAAGGAGTAATGGATGGTAAAAGGGTGATAGACGGATGCGATCCAGATGGTTTGTCCTTCCACCAATTTTTTTTCACCGGCGGAGGTATCAATAACCGTAGGGAGTGCCGAAACAGGAAGGCAGGTGCAAAGCCATAAACCCCATACCAAAGATAGTTTGATTCGAAATGATGATCGATTCGAAGAATGCATGCTTAATTATTATTGAAGAGGTACTTGATTCTGCCCCAACTGCTATTGATGGATGTAACATGGAGCGGTCGCAGAACGACCTGTTGAAAATCAGCACTGGGATAATCCGATTCTTTAGATGGAATGACCGCTTTGACCGCAGCATTCCATTCCATGGGTTCAGCCTGCAAAGGATTCCAGCATTTTCCGGACCAACCTTCACCTTGTTTTTTAATCAGAATATTGATCGGTCCGTCATAAACCTGATCCAGCTCGATCTTCAACACCTTTTGATGGCTGATATCCTGAACGCAAACATAATTGCTCCGTGCCTGACCCACTACCAATGAGAGCCGATATTCCGCCAGGTTTTCAGAATTTATTTTAAGCAGATTATCAGCCGAAATGACGCCTGCCAAAACCACTATTAGCATACTTAATTTGGAGACTAATGACATAGTTGAACTCCTTTGTATCACCTTCAATATAATGAAAAGATCCGGCATGTCAAGTCTTTTTTTATTTTTTTCTTAAATTCTGAAGATAAAGTGAATCGATATAAAAATGGAGACTCTTGCCATGAGGTCCCAGATCGTTAAGGGTATCCCGGTTGTCGATGATCATATAAACCCCGGCGGCATTGCCGATGTGGAGGGCGACCGACCGGTTGAATCGGTAATTATAGCGAGCGGTGGGGCTGTTGGTTTTAAGGAAAAGCCGTTCCGTGGTAATGGAACTATCGACGATGGCTTTGACCCAGACGGTATCGGTACAAACGATGGTTAGACAGTGCGAATTGATGATCCTTGATGAATCCCGGCCCGAAGTTGCGGCCGGAGTCGGGTTCGGAAGGGGTATGGAATCCTTAATGGCGGTTGAATCGTTGGCTCGAAGTGAATCGGAAGTGATAATGGAATCATTCCGGATTGAATCCCGCTGATGGGTTTGATAATCGAAATCCGGTAATGTTGCCGAGATATGGGTTGAATCGTTTCGGGCGATTGAGGAGTTGGATTGGGTTTTGCGGCACCAGATCACAAACAGAATAATCACCAGGAAAAAGAGGATCAGCGAGATAATCACCGAGCTGGGTTTAAGTCCGAAATGGAGGTAGTCATTTTTTTCCAGTTCGATTCCGGACGGTTTACAATTCAGATTCTCTTCATACTGGCGGGCTAAGGCTGGTCCATCCAGACCCAGAAAATCGGCATAGGATTTAATGAAAACCCGGGTGAAGGGAGGTTCGGGCAGCAAGGTGTAATTATTATCTTCCAAGGCTTGTAGATTATGCAGATTTATTTTAAGGTGGATATAGACATCTTCAAGACTGAGCCCTAAAGATTCTCGTTTATTTTTTAGTACTGAACCAATATTCAATTGTTCCATCGTTCCCTTGGTTGATTCCATGATCGATAAACAAAAAATCATCCCGGATCGGCAATTCCACTTATTCCCGGAGGATTTACAATGGTCAGAATGAACATATATAAAAAAAATGTTTTTGTCAAGATTTTTTTTACCATCGGCCCGATTTTAAAATAGAAATAATCAGGATGACACCCAAGACGGCGGCAAAAAGGTATCCGATGATGCCGACCACTGAATACCCCTGATAAACCGGAGCCAGATTCGAGCGCAGGATCAGGGATGAGGCGATGATCAAAGCGGAGATAATCAGACTGAGGGAAAGACGGTTGCTGACCCGGTCCAGCTCATTGATCAAATCTTTAAGAGACTGGATATCCAACTTAATCCGGATTTGATTTTCCCGGATATTTTTAAACAACGAGCGGATCTCTCGCGGCAATCCGGCAACCATACCCCGGAACTCTTCCAGAAAAAGGAGTCCGTCATGGGTCAGATCGCTCCACTGCCATTTTTGCTTGATACATTGCCGGATATAGGGGCGCCCCGATTCGATGAAATTGAACTCTGGATTGAGGTGATGAATAATATCTTCATAGGTTCCCAGGGTTTTCCCCAGTAAAACCCAATCGCGGGGGATATTCAGTTCGTGCCGGTTAAAGAGTTGATAGACATCCTGGATCACCAGCTTCACCTGAATCTGATTCAGAGGTAGGCCATAATACCGATAGATCAGGTGATCGATATCCGTTTTCAGGGTTCCCAGATCGCTCTGATCGGAGACGATTTCCATCTCAACCAGATGGCGGGCGATATGGTCTACATCCTGACGCCAGAATGCCATCATCAGGGAGGACAGATGATTCAGGTTTTCCCGGGAAAGGCGTCCGACCTGGCCGTAATCCAGCGGAACAATCCGACCGGTATAATCGACCAGCAGGTTTCCGGGATGGGGATCGGCATGGAAATAGCCGTCTTCGATAATCTGTTTAAAGACGAACGGCATCAGATGATGAATAACCGTATCGATTGAAATGCCGGCGGATTTGAGGGATTCTCGATCGGTGATTTTTATCCCCTGAATAAACTCCATCACCAAAACCTGTTCGGTCGAAAATTCAGGATAGATCCGCGGGATATGGATTTGGGGCATCGATTGAAAATTCTTGCTGAAAATGGCCAGATGCTGGCTCTCATGATTGAGGTTGAGTTCCCGGTGGACGGTTTCTTTGAGTTCCTGAATAATCTGAGATGGTTGAAGACGTTTGAGTTCCGGCAGATAGCGTTCCAGGAGTCCGGCCAGGTCGCCCAGGATATCCAGATCCATTTTCATGATATGGGCTACTCCGGGGCGGAGGACCTTGATAATAACCTGATCTCCATTTATCAATTGCGCCCGGTGTACTTGGCCCAGGGAAGCGGTTCCGATCGGGATCTCATCGATCGACTGAAACTCTTCCAGGCGACCGGCTCCCCACTGGTCGACCAAAACAGCCCGTATATCTTTAAACGGTAATGGGGTAACCTGGTCGTGAAGTCGTGCAAGGTCATCAATCAGGTTCTGAGGGAGAAGAAATGAACGAAGACTGAGCAATTGCCCCAGTTTGATGAATGCCGGACCCAGTTCCTCCAAAACGATGCAAAAGCGTTGGGAAAATGAAAGGGCTTCTATCCCCCGTTTGGGAGCCGTAAATATCCGGCTTCCAAAGGTTTGGTAGTTAAGCAGATGAATACGGTGAACCAGTTCAGAGAATCCATTCTTTACCAGAATGTTGATGATCCGGCGATACCGGTTAAGGTGCAGCATGAGTCATGTCCAACCCTTACTCGGCCCGAATGTCCAGTAATTCACCCATCATCTGGTCATAGGTTTTGATGACATCGATGGAATAGCCCAATGCATGGGGAATCTTGATCAGATCCACCATATCGCCGATGAGGCGGTCCTGACTCTCGGGATTGTCGCGTTCGGTGGTAGTGAGTTTCTGAATCGACCGGGCGGTCTGATCCAGTGCATCAGTCCATCGGGAAAGATTGGATGAATTTACGGATTGAATCATGGAATCCCTCCGGTTTCATGGCCGCAGAAACGACACCAGTTCCTGCCAGCTCTGTTTATGTTCCTGACCTTGTTTCATATCGCGCAGGGTATAAACCTGCCGGGCAATCTCGTCTTCTCCGATGATCAGGCAAAATGGAATCCCGGTTTTATTGGCATAGCTCAGACTCTTTTTAATTTTCTGGTCACCGGGAGCCATATCCGACGGAATGCCGGCCTGACGGAGCCGAATCAGCAGTTTGAATGATTCAGCCGGGGTCTGGATCGGAATGATCAGAACCTGAATCCCGCTTCCGGCACTTGTCTCCCGGTTCATCTCCGCCAATACGGCATAGATTACATCCAGACCAAAACAGATACCGACTGCCGGATACGCATCATCGGAAGAAGAGTTTAAAAAGGCTCCGATAATCCGATCATAGCGGCCGCCGGCCGCCAGAGATGATGTGATCCCGCCGGAAACCGCAAAGACTTCAAAAACCGTGCCGGTATAGATTTCCAAGCCACGAGCCAGGGAGGGATTGAGCATGACCGTTGCCTTCGGCATATCGGCGGCCTGCAGGTACCGGTTAAGCTCTTCCAGCTCAACCAAGCCATTCCGAATCCATTCATTCCGGTCCTGATACTCCCGATATCGGTCCAACACGGACTCAACCTCGGCTCCTTCCGATACGGCCAACAAATCCAGCAGAATGCCGATCGGCTCGCCATCAATCCCCTTTTCATTCATCTCGCTGATCACGCCATCCCGTCCGATCTTATGCAGTTTATCGATGCTCAGGATCACTCCGCTGACCTGGGTTTCAGGAATATTCAGCATCTGAATCAGTCCTGACAGCAGTTTCCGGTTATTGATCTCGATCCGAACCTGAATGCCCAGTTGATTAAAAACCTGGAATGCCATTACTAAAAGTTCCGCATCATAGCTCATTGATTTGGATCCGCACACATCGACATCACACTGAGTAAATTCTCTCATACGACCGGCCTTGATCGGACCATTCCGGAAAACTTTACCGATTTCATACCGTTTGAAGGGAAGCGGCATGGCGGCATTCATTCCGATATACCGGGCAAAGGGTACCGTCAAATCATATCGCATCCCCAGATTGCGTCCTCCCTGATCCTGAAGATGGTAGGTCTCCTTCAGAATCTCACTTCCTCCCGCATATTTTGAAGCCAGAATCTCAAAATAGTTCAGAATCGGCGTTTCCAGCGGCTGATAGCCATAAAGCCCGAAATAGTGCTGAAGTGTGCTGATCACCTGATTTCTAATCATCTGCTCACAGGGACCATAATCCCGAGTCCCCTTCAGAATAGCCAAATCCATAACCATGGTCCTTTCTCATCGTCTTAATCCTATACGGATCACTTTTAAAATAAGTTAATCAATTCCAATCTGAAAGTCAACAATAAACATCAGTGGAGCTCACAAGGCCTTACCGGATTGATCAGATGGGGTTTTCCCGGTATTTTAGACTTGACAAATCTATGAAATAAATGTAGTATAGGAATAAATAACTGATCTAATCCGAAAGGGATAACCGGATGACCGATACGGAAAAACTGAAGCAATACAAGGAAGAATTCGACACACTCCTGCCCTATTTCCAGCAACCTCCCCTGACCGATCACTATCAAGCGATGCATCAGAAGTACCTGGATCATTACAACATGGATTATACCAAACCCATCATCAAGGAAACCATCCAGGAATTTCGACGTACCCATCCGGTCGAAAACTACACCAGCAGTCTGGAGGATGAGATCAATGGTTATATTGGTCAATTGATATCCACTGTCAACCAGGAATCAAGTTTTCAGCATTTTATATTCATGAAAATGATCCAGCAGCATGGGGCCATCCTGAAAGAGGAGAAGGAGTTGACGGAAT
>JAGOEH010000045.1 GCA_017997825.1 Candidatus Delongbacteria bacterium
AGCTCAAACTGGGCGATGAAATCGAAGTTTTTCTGGAGAATATTGAAAACAAAGAGGGTACCATTGCCCTATCCAAGAAAAAAGCCGATTTCTTCAAGGTTTGGGACCAGATCAAGAAGGATTATGAAGAAAACTGCCTGGTCGATGGATTCCTGGCAAAACGGATCAAAGGTGGAATGGTAGCCAAGATCTACGGAGTTGAAGCCTTCCTGCCGGGTTCCCAAATCGATATCAAGCAGGTGACGGATTTTGAGAAGTATGTTGGTAAGACTCTGCCGCTCAAAATTATCAAAGTCAACAAAACCCGGCGCAATATCGTGGTTTCACGCCGAGCCGTGCTGGAAGATGAACGGGAAAAGAAACGCAGCGAGATCCTGAAAAACATCGAAAAAGGTATGATCGTTGAAGGAATTGTCAAGAATATCACCGATTTCGGCGTTTTTATCGATCTGGGCGGGGTGGACGGACTCCTCCACATTACCGATATGTCCTGGGGACGGATCAACCATCCCTCCGAAATGCTGAAGATCGGGGACAAAGCCAAAGTCAAGGTTATCGAATACGATAAGCAAAAACAGCGGATTTCCCTGGGTATCAAACAGCTTGAACCTTATCCTTGGGAAAAGGTGGAAGAGAAATACCCGATCGGCAGTAAGGTCAAAGGCCGGGTTGTCAGTCTGACCGATTACGGTGCCTTCATCGAACTGGAAAAAGGGATCGAAGGATTGGTTCATATCTCTGAAATGTCATGGACCCAGCATGTCAAACATCCCTCCCAGGTTCTCAAAATCGGAGAAGATATCGAAGCGGTTGTGCTGAATGTTAACCGCGGAGATGAGAAGATTTCTCTGGGACTCAAGCAGATCAATCCTGATCCCTGGGAAGTAGCTGCTGAAAAGTATCCGATCGGAACCTGCTTAAAAGGAATTGTCAAAAACCTGACCAATTTCGGAGCTTTCATTGAAATCGAAGATGGTGTGGAAGGCCTGGTTCATATCAGTGATATCTCTTGGACTTAGCGGATTCGTCACCCGAATGAATTGCTGAAAAAGGGAGAAGACACGGATGTGGTCGTTTTAGGTCTGGATCGTGAAAATCGCCGAATCTCTTTGGGTATGAAGCAGATTGTTGAAGATCCCTGGAAAATCCATGCCCAGGAATTCTCCCCCGGTAAGGAAACCATCGGTAAAATCCGTAAAGTCCTTGAAAAAGGACTGATTATCGATCTGGACTATGACCTGGAAGGATTTGTTCCGGTTTCCCAAATCGGTGCCTTCAATATCAAAAAACCGGCTGATTTCTTCTACGATGGGATGGAAATCCCGATGCAGGTCATCGAGCTGGATAATGAAAACCGTCGGATTGTGCTGTCGGTCAAATCCTATTTTGATAACCGAGAGCCCGAAAAGATGGAAGAGTTCATCGAACAGCATAAACGCTGATTGGTGTGCTGAGCATTCCAATGCAAAAGGGACAACCTCCGGGTTGTCCCTTTTTTTTTCGAGTGTATCCGCCTGATTATTTTAAATAAGAGGTTACACAATCCTTATGAATGATGATCGATAGCATTTTCAGTTTGATATAATCGTGGCGGTAAAAATAGTATCCCTTAAATTTCCCCCACCGGGATCCACGTCCGGAATCCTTGATCAGAAACCAATCCTGATTGTCCACCTTGGTATATCCGATCAGATGAATCCCATGATCATCATCGGAAGTCTGGTTAACAATCCTTAATTCACGGGCATCCTGGTCGATATAATCCTGAGGAATATCGAAACTTGGAACAATGGCCGCATCCTGAAATCCATCATATCCGGGTTCGCTCACGTCACCGCCGATTACCAGGCTATACCCCTTCTGAATCGATTCCTGGATGATTTTATAGAATTGATCGAGGGGGAGGTTATAGGTGGTGGACGTTTTACGCCAATTGTCGACATAATCATACGGGGCATAGGTATAGAACGGAACGGCCAGGGTAGATTGGATCGAGGCATAATCATCCATATTCAGTTTGAGAACCTGGCTCAGGAAGGCCTGAGGTGTCATTTTCTTTCCTTGATAAACAATCTGGGTGGGCGGTGCTCCCAAATACTTGTTCAGGATTGACCGGATATAATTCAGGGCCTGCTCCTCATCCCAGATTTCATTGGCTTTCAGATAATCCAAGTAGGATCTGATTTCAGCCAGTAAGGGTTCATGGTTATGCAGACTATCCTGATTGAGATACCCGGTATAGCACTCAGCCGGAACAATTCCATACGTTTTCCAGATTTCAAACAGAGCTTCGGTCTGTGAGCCTTCCGCCACATAAGAATCACCCTTGGTCTGAATATAGCGTCGTACTTTTTCAATATATTCATAGTATACCGTATGGAGTTCGGACAGTTTGATCTTTTTTCCATGTAATCGATAGACTTCCGATTCAAAGAATGATGTGCCGCAAAAACACCAGCACATCCCGGAATTGTATTGGGCGACCGGGGGGAAATGGAAGATCGGTTTAAATTCTTCCAGACTTTGGGGGATACGGATCGATTTCATATCGACTCGAAGCTTCTTCTTGGTGTCCGTTTTGGCTTTTTTCTCTTGTGCCTGGATGGTTCGGATGGAATCGAGGGTAGCCTGGTGGATGGAATCATGCTGACTATTCCGTTCATTGATCAGTTTAAGCACCGAATCCTTATAAGAATCGACATAAATAGCCGGAGTTCGGGTTTGGGCCGACAGAGATTGAAACAGCATCATCATAAGAGATAAGCATAATACTGGGATCGGACGCATACGGAATCTCCTTTGCAGATAAGGGTTAAAGAATATAACGAGAAAGGTCTTCGTCCTGCAGGATCGGATCGAGCTTTCGGATAATCTCTTTTTCTGTAATTAGAATTCGTTTTTTCTTGATTTCGGGAGCATCGTATAAATATTCTTCCAGGATAATGGATAACACGGTATGCAGACGTCGGGCGCCGATGTTTTCCCCGCATTCATTGGCTTTATCAGCCATTTCGGCAATTTTGCGAATCGAGGCCGGCCGAAAACAAAGGGAAATGCCCTCGGCTTTGAATAAAGCTTGGTATTGTTTAATCAGGGCATTTTCCGGCAGTGTCAGAATCTTCTCAAAATCGTCGGCTGAGAGATCATCCATTTCCACTCGGATGGGAAATCGTCCCTGGAGTTCGGGTATCAGATCGGAAGGTGAAGAAACATGAAATGCTCCGGCTGCAATGAACAGAATGTGATCGGTTTTGACCAGTCCGTATTTTGTAAAAACCGAGGTTCCTTCGATAATAGGCAGTAAATCGCGTTGGACTCCCTCCCGTGAAACATCCGGACCATTCCCCGATGTTTCACCCGCCACCTTGTCGATTTCATCCAGAAACACAATTCCATTTTCTTCGACCTCCTCGATACATTCACGGATCATGGTATCCTGATCGATCAGATCGTCCAGAAACTCATTAAAAAAAATATCTTCGGCTTCCGGAACAGTCATTTTTTTCAGTTTTTTCTGTTGGTGCATCATGGTTTCCATTATATCCTGAACATTGCGGTTCAGGTCATCACTCAGTCGGGATGGATTGGTCATATCGATAGCCAAGATAGGTGATTCGTTGGAAGAGACTTCCGATTCGATCATGACTTCATCATAGCGGCCGGATTCGATATCCTGTTCAAGAGTTTTCTCATCCAGCAGAGCATTGTTCTGCGTCAAGATTTCACTCACCCGCTGGAGGCTTTGTCGACGGGCCGTGATTCGATTAAGCTCGATGTATTTTAATTTTACGGCATTATAGGCGACATCGATCAGATCCCGGATAAGGGATTCCACATCCCGTCCCATGTAACCCACCTCAGTGAAACGGGAGGCTTCGACCTTGATGAAGGGGGAATGGGTCAGATTGGCCAGGCGTCGGGCAATCTCGGTCTTCCCTACTCCGGTGGGGCCGATCAGAATGATGTTATTGGGCATGATCTCTTTACGGATGGAGGATTCCAATTGTTGTCTCCGCCATCGGTTGCGCAAGGCAATGGCGACTGATTTTTTGGCTTTTTCCTGTCCAATGATGTATTTATCCAGGTAGGCCACAATTTGTCGTGGAGTCAGATCATCGTGAATCATTCCAGTTCCTTGATATAGAGATTGCGGTTGGTGAAGACGCAGATTTCGGATGCGATTTCCAGAGATTTGGTGACAATCTCGGAGGCATTCAGATCAGTATTCTGGATCAGGGCTTTGGCCGCTGCCATGGCAAAATTGCCGCCCGACCCGATAGCGACAATTCCATCATCGGGTTCGATGATATCCCCGGTCCCGGAGATCAATAATCCGGTCTGTTTATCATACACGGCCAGCATAGCCTCCAGATTGCGCAGATATTTATCGGTTCTCCAGTCTTTGGCCAGATTGATGGCGGCTCGATATAGATTCCCCTTGACCTCATCCAACTTTTCTTCGAATCGTTCGAACAAAGTCATGGCGTCGGCCACAGCCCCGGCAAAACCCGCCACAACGGAATTGTTATACAATAATCTGATTTTTTTGGCATTGGCTTTGATGATCGTGTCTCCTAGTGTTACCTGGCCATCCGCTCCCATTGCAACCCGATTGTTTTTTTTAAGACCGATCACTGTTGTTCCATGCATGAGCATGCTGACTCCTTAGGCTTATTTTTTTAACAGCTGATAGAGTTTCCGGATTTCATCCCGGAGTAAAGCGGCTTTCTCAAATTCAAGTTCAGCCGCTAATTGGTTCATCTGTTCTTTGAGAATTGAAATCATTGCTTCCAACTCGTTTTTGGTCTTGACCGATGTCTCCCGTTTTCTCAGCATCTCGCTGATGGAATTCTGATCCATCTGGGTCGGAATCCGGAGGGAATCATCCAGGCTGCGTTTGACGGAGCGGGGTTCGATCTGGTGGATCCGATTGTAGTCCATCT
Organism: Candidatus Delongbacteria bacterium; assembly: GCA_017997825.1. GTDB lineage: Bacteria > JAGOEH01 > JAGOEH01 > JAGOEH01 > JAGOEH01 > JAGOEH01. The sequence continues at coordinate 4,944 of JAGOEH010000045.1, forward strand.
GAATCTGACGTCGGCGATTAGCTTCCTGGATAGCCCGTTCCATCGAACCGGTGATCTTATCGGCATACAGGATCACCCGGCCGTTGATATGACGGGAAGCCCGTCCCATCGTCTGGATCAGCGATGTCTCACTGCGTAGAAATCCCTCTTTATCGGCATCGAATACCGCCACCAGACTGACCTCCGGTAAATCCAATCCTTCCCTCAGCAGATTGATTCCGATCAGAATGTCATAGTCACCGGCCCGGAGTCCCCGCAGAATCTCGACTCGTTCCAGGGCATCGATCTCAGAATGCAGATAACGGGCTCTAAAATCCAGTTGGATCAGATAAGCCGTTAAGTCTTCGGCCATTTTTTTGGTCAGGGTGGTACCTAAAATCCGTTCTCCCCGGTTGACCACCGATCTGGATTCCTGAATAAAGTCATCCACCTGGGACAGGGAGGGACGGACCATCACCTCTGGATCGATCAATCCGGTAGGCCGAATCAACTGTTGAATAACATGGGATCCTGATTTTTCGATTTCATAGGGCCCTGGAGTCGCGGAAACAAATAGGGCCTGGCGGGTTGACTCCTCAAACTCATGAAAGAACATTGGACGATTGTCCATCGCTGAAGGAAGCCGAAACCCATAATTCACCAGCACCTCTTTTCGGCTTCGGTCGCCGGCAAACATGCCCCTGATCTGAGGAATAGTGACATGGCTTTCATCAATAAAGGTCAGGTAATCAGGTGGGAAAAAATCGATCAGGGTATAAGGACGCTCTCCCGGCATGCGGTCGCTTAAATGGCGGGAATAGTTTTCGATTCCGCTGCAGTATCCAACCTCCCGGATCATCTCGAGATCATAAAGAGTCCGCTGCTCAAGTCGTTGGGCTTCCACCAGCTTGTTCTCCTGCTGGAATTTCTGAAGGCGGTCCCGGAGTTCATCCTTGATGGAGGAGATCGATTGTTGAAGTCTTTCCTGACTGGTGATGAAATGCTTGGCCGGATAGAGAATGAACGAGGACCGCTTCTCGAAGTTTTTTCCTGTAACCGGATCGATAAAATACAATTCTTCCAGTTCATCTCCGAAAAAGCTGAGACGTAATCCCCAGTTTTCATATGCCGGATAGATTTCAATCGTATCCCCTCTTACCCGAAACGTACCCCGTTCCGGCGCCACATCATTACGTTCATAATACATCTCGATCAGGCGTTTGAGAACGGCCTTGCGAGGATAGTCTCCTCCTGTTTTAAGAAAATAGGTCATGTTTCGGTAATCCTCAGGCGATCCCAGACCATAAATACAGGAGACGCTGGCGACAATGATCACATCTCGCCGTTCCATCAGTGAACTGGTAGCTTTCAAGCGCAGCCGCTCAATTTCATCATTGACCGACGTATCTTTCTCAATATAGGTATCCGTTGTCGGCATATAGGCTTCCGGCTGATAATAATCATAATAGCTGATAAAATACTCGACCGCATTGTTCGGGAAAAAAAGTTTGAATTCATTATACAACTGAGCGGCCAGGGTTTTATTGTGAGAGATCACCAGCGCCGGCCGTCCTAAACGGGCAATCACATTGGCCATGATATAGGTTTTTCCGGACCCGGTCACTCCCAATAGAGTCTGATACTTGGTATCCTGATTGAGTCCATTGACCAGGTGTTGAATGGTTTCTTCCTGGGTCGGAGAAACCGTAAATTCAGACTGCAATGAAAAAATACTCATGAGGGTCAACCTTCATCTTTAATTTCTGTAAACTCTGCATCTACAATACGATCGGAATAATCCGGCTTGGGTTTTGATCGCGCCGGGTCGCTCGGTTGAGATTGCATCCCGGCCGATGGATTGATCTGGTTAATTTTATCATATATCGATCGGAACAACCGATACACCTTGTAAACCAGATAGATCAACACCAGCAATAATAAGACTTTAATCATTCCATTCCCTTGTTTTTAAGTTCATTTCGTAGAAAAAACGCCGTCTTGGGGGCATAATACTCAATCAGATTCAATATCTTTTCCTCGGCCAGTACAATCAAACGGGCTTTATAGCGTTTCATTTCCTCTTGATCATCCAGATCGAAGTGGCTTGACAGCGTTTGAGCGATGGTTTTAATTTCATTGACGATTTCATTGAAACGGATATGCCGGTTCAACTGGGTAATTTCATCCGAATCAAGCTGGAAGTAAGATCGTTTGAGGATCTCGACCAGGTGATCGGAAAAATGCATCAAATGCAGGTTCAGTTGTTTTTCACTATAAAACACTAAAAAGCGGATTTCCCGCAGTAATAATTCGGTATTTTTCAGATAACGCGGATCATCATTCATTCCATTTATCCCTAGGGTGAAAACTTCGATGGACTTCCTGCAGATAATCCCGGTCCAGATGGGTATAAATCTCGGTGGTCGAGATATCGGAATGTCCCAGTAATTCCTGAACCGATCTCAGATTGGCCCCTCCTTCCAGCAGATGAGTGGCAAAAGAGTGCCGCAGCGTATGCGGGGTGACATTCCGTTCAATTCCGGCCCGGAGTGTACAGGCCTTCAATATCTTCCATACTCCCATTCGGGACAGGGCTTTCCCCCTGAAATTGACGAATATCTGGGAGGTCGGCTGATCTTTAACCAACAAAGGACGAATATCCCGCATATAAAGTTTCAAATAGTAAATCGCGTACCGTCCGATCGGAACCAGACGTTCCTTGTGGCCCTTGCCGAAAATCCGGAGGATCTCCTGCTCCAAAAAAACACCGGACGAGGTTAGTCCAATGGCTTCCGACACTCTCAATCCGGAACTGTACATAGTCTCAAGCAAGGCCCGGTCCCGTATTCCCATCGGTTGAGTAACATCAATCAGTTTAAGCAGTTTTTCCATTTCCGGTATTGTAAGGACTTCCGGAATCCGTTTCCATAATTTGGGTTTGTGAATATACTCCATCGGATTCTCTCGGATGACTCCTTCACCGATCAGATACTTAAAAAAACTCTTCAGGGAAGAGATATTCCGGGAAAGACTGTTAGGACAAAGCCCAATATCCGTTAAAATCCGGATAAACGCGATGATTTCCTCCTGATTGACCCCGCAAAGCTCTTTTTTTCTCATCTTTTCCATATAGTCCACAAAGCGGACTATATCATTCTGATAACTGACCAGGGTATTATCGGTATAGCCTTTTTCCAGTCGCAGAAAAGAGAGAAAATTATCGGTCCAATAGGAGGAACTTGAAATATCGGGCATTATTCCATCTCTTTCATATCACCGGTCAGATAAGGATTATGCTTCCGTTCCGACAGCCAAACTGTATTGATACCGTGACCTGGAAATATTCTGCATGTATCGGGTAGAATCTGCTTAAGGGTATCAAGCGAGGATTGAATCTGTGAGAAGCTGCCGCCGGGAAGGTCGGTTCGTCCGATACTTCCCATGAACAGGGTATCACCGCTGAAAAGAACAGCTTTCTCTTCGAAATAGTAGCAAACGCCGCCGGGAGTATGCCCCGGAGTATGGATGATTTTAACATGAAGGCCGGATCCGATGATGATCTCTTCGACCGGTTTTGACCAATAATGAACCGGATAGTTGATTGTCAAGTGCGCACCCATTAACATCGACATGTTGTATTCCGGTTTACGGAGAAAACATTCTTCCTCGCGATGACAGAAAAGCGTGGGATGATATCGATCCAGCAGGGGTTGAACGCCCTTGATATGATCGACATGGCCATGAGTAAGCCAAATCGATTCGAGGGTGAGGTGTTTCGATTCGATGAGATGAGGGATCTCCGGGGTGGATTCGGCCGGATCGATCAGGATCAGGCTGTGATCCTCCATGATCAGCAGATAGGTATTGGTGCCCAGCTCTCCCAATACCAGGTGACGGATTTGCATTAATCCTCCAGACTAAACGTGGATACTCCGTATCGTTCCCGAACCAGTTGGAACTCATGAGAATGAAAAAAATTATAGACATAGTCGGCGGTGGTTGAAGGAAGTTTGCCCTGGTCGATCAGGGATTGCCGATCGCTCTGAGCGATCATGTCGACTGAACCGAACACCTCCAGCAGTTTTTGTTTGCGGGAGTGTCCGATACCAGGAATTTCATCCAGAACCGATTGGAGAAAGACTTTTTGACGTCGTCGTTGATGATTGAAAACAGCAAAACGGTGAGCTTCATCACGGACGGCCTGCAGCAGCCGTAACGCCGGAGAGGTGCGAGAGAAAATTACCGGTTCCGGCTGATGCGGAAGATAGATCTCTTCAAATCGTTTGGCCAAACCGAGTGACGGAATAGAAGTCAATTCAAGCTGATTCAGGGATTCGATGGCGGCTTTCAACTGCCCCTCTCCCCCATCAATCAGAATCAAGTCGGGTAAGGGCTGGTTTTCCTTCAATGCCCGGCTATATTTGCGCCGGACCGTTTCGGCCATCGACCTGAAATCATCAATTTGTCCCTTTAACTCTATATTGAAACTCCGGTATTCCCGTTTAGCCGGTTTGCCGTTGATAAAACAGATGCAGGAGGCAGTGGTCTGATGGCCGGAAAGATGACTGATATCAAAAGCTTCTATCCGTATGGGCGGCTTGGGCAGATGAAGGTTTTTCTGCAAGGCTTCGACCATATAGTTGATCTTGCCGCTGAGTTGCGACTTCTGCCTCAGGTATTCATCCAGATAGAATCCGGCATTCTGATGGACCAGATCCATCAGTGAGGCTTGGTGTCCCTGACGTACCGGCTCTATCCGGACCTGATGCCGGGATTTTTCACTCAGCCATTCCTGCAACAAAAGCTTATCCTCCAGCTCCAGATCTGTTCCTATCCATTCCGGGATGAACTCCTGATTCATATAATACTGTTTGATAAAGCTTTCGATGGCCAAATTATTCTCGAATAAATCCAGATTATCAAAATAAAAGTGCTTTTTGCCGATCAGTTTACCCTGGCGAATCTGAAATACCGTAGTACAAGCAGCATTCCCCGATACGGCGATTCCGATCAGATCGATGTCAATTTCCTGTTCGGTGGATACGGCTTGTTTTTGGGAAAATTTCCGGATTCCGTTCAGCAGGTCGCGATATCGGGCTGCCTGTTCAAATCTTTCCTGATGGGCGGATTCCGACATCCGGATTTGAATCATTTTTTCGATCTGATGGGTTCGCCCCAGGAGAAATTTGCTGATCCACTCCATGGTTTCCTGATATTCGGCCGTCCCGATCAATCCGGCACAGGGGCCGGAACATCGGTGGATCTGATAATTGATGCATGGTTTATAGGTTTTTCCTCCCTGCCTCAACTCCAGCTTGCAGTCCCGATATTGGAAGAGCGATCGCAATAGTTTCAACAATTGGCGTAATTCTTTGACTTCGGTATAGGGTCCGAAATACCGGCTACCGTCTTTCTGCAGCCGGCGGGTGACCGTGATTCGGGGAAAATCCTCCCGGGAAATTTTAAGATAGGGATAGCGTTTGTCATCCTTCAATTCGATGTTATAGCGTGGATGATGCTGTTTGATCAGATTGGCTTCCAGTATCAGGGCTTCTATCTCATTGGCCGTGGTTATATACTCAATCGAATGGATATGGCGAACCAGATGCTGATTTTTGGGAGGTAATTTTTCCAGTTTCTGAAAATAGGATTGAAGCCGTTCGGGCAGGATTCTCGCTTTACCGATATAAATAATTTCCCCGGCCTGGTTTTTCATGATGTAGACCCCGGGAGAACGCGGAAATTCTTTGATTTTTGTTTTTAAAGCATCCAAATCCTGATGATGGTTCATACCGGCAATTTATACTAAAACGACCCAAAAGTCAAGCCTATTCCCCCGCCTTTTTCCTCTTGATTTTTCAATTGAAAATACTTATTTTGAGGCCGCTTAACCTGAAACGTGGAGGAAGAATATGAAGTGTCTGTTGCTGTTGATTTTTTTGTTTGGAATGGTCAGCTGTGCCGGCGGGGATAAGTACCCGGATGGAATGTATGCCAAGATGGATACCGATAAAGGCATGATTGTACTGAAACTGGAATTTGAAAAGGCTCCGATACGGTAGCTAATTTTGTCGGATTGGCGGAAGGAAAGCTTAAAAGTAACGATCGGAAAGAGAATCGGCCATTCTATGATGGCTTGGTTTTCCATCGTGTCGTGCCTGATTTTGTGATTCAGGGTGGAGATCCCCAGGGAAACGGTACCGGAGGACCGGGCTATACCTTCCCGGATGAATTCGATGCCACCCTCAAACATGATTCCGCCGGAATTCTGTCGATGGCGAATGCCGGTCCCAATACTAACGGCAGCCAGTTTTTCATCACTCTGAGTGCTACCCCGCATCTAAATGGCCGCCACTCTGTTTTTGGCCATGTCATTGAAGGAATGGATGTTGTCAAAAAAATTGCGCAGGGTGACCATATCAAATCGGTCAAGATCGTTCGAGCCGGTGAACCGGCCAAAGCCTTCCAGGTGACCCAGGCGATGTTCGATTCATTGATTGCGGAGCGTCAGCAAAAAAGCAAAGCGGCTGACGATCAGAAGCTTCAGGAACAACTTAATCTGATTCAGAAACAATGGCCTGAGGCTATCAAGAATCCCTCCGGCCTGATGTATATTGTTCTGAAAGAGGGCCAGGGAAACAAACCGGCTCCAGGCACCAAACTGACGGTCCATTATACCGGTAAACTACTGGATGGCAGCGTGTTCGATAGTTCGGTCAAACGCAATCAACCCTTTGAATTTACCGTAGGGGCTCGCCAGGTGATCCAAGGGTGGGACGAGGGATTGCTGGATATGAAACAAGGGGAAAAAAGACTGTTGATTATTCCGCCGGACCTGGCTTATGGAAAAGCCGGACATCCGCCGGTCATTCCTGAAAACGCTTATCTGGTTTTCGAAGTGGAACTGATTAAATTCTAATAATCAAAAAATGAATTGTTCCGGCGGGAGTCTGCAATTCCCGCCGGAACACTAACTCGAACCTGCTTCTTGCTTGGGGCGATTATCGACCCCCGGTTCACAACTGACTGAATACCCGCATAAAATTCCCCCCCATAATCTTTTTAATCTCATGATCCTTGTAACCCCGTTCCATCAACTTCTGGGTTATGATCGGGAGACAAGAAACATCTTTCAAACCCAGCGGCGTAATGGAAATCCCGTCGAAATCGGAACCCAATCCCACATGATCGATTCCGGCTACCTTGACTACATGATCAATATGGTCAATGACCCGATCGATCGCAACGACAGGCAGCCGACCTTTATAAGGTTCATACAGTTTTTCCCGTTCCTGGTAGTAGAGGTCGTCATGATTGGGATACTTTGTGTTCAATTCATCCAGCATCGGTTTTAATAATCGGCTGTTTTCCTGAGAGATTTTAAGATAGCTTGAATCCAGGTATCCCGGATAATAATTGATTCCGATTACTCCCCCATTGCGGGCCAGAGCGATCAGCATGTCATCGCTCAGGTTCCGTTCATGAGGACAAAGCGTTCGGCAACAGGAATGCGAAGCAATAATAGGTTTTTGGGTAATTTCCAGCACATCCCAAAAGGTTTCATCAGAGGCATGGGATAAATCGATCAACATTCCCAAACGATTCATTTCCCGGATCACCTCCCGCCCGAAATCGTTCAATCCTCCCCAGCGAACCGTATCGGTGGACGCATCGGCCCATTCATGCGAATTCATCCAGGTCAGCGTCATATAGCGAACTCCAAGCTTATAATACTGCCGCAGAATACCCAGATCACCCGCAATGGCGTATCCCCCTTCCAGTCCCATCACAATCGCCGTTTTATGCCGCTGGTTGATTGTTGTTACATCCGGTGCTGAAAGGGCCAGCTCCAGATGATTCCGGTTGGCTTCAATGGTGCGGCTGATCAGGTCAATATAGTCCAAGGTAAGACGGACTGCTTTTTCTTCGGCGAGTTTCGGATTGAAATAGATCGCGAAAACCTGAACATCGACCCCTCCCTCAATCAACCGGGGGATATCGATATGTCCGAAATCATTCCGAAGGCTGATATCAAACTGCTTTTCCTTCAACCGCAATGGAGTATCGGCATGAGCATCAAATACAACCGCCTGACGATGCAGCTTGGCCGCTTCAGGCTTGATCACCAGATCCTGAGAATCGGTGCGGCTTAATAATCCCACCAGAATTATCCCCCACCATCCGATGTTTCGTTTCGCCATCTTTCCATTCCTTCCTGCAATTATTAGAGGTTGAGTGGGTTATCATGATCCTTGGAGATCAATATACCCATCTAACGATCGGATTGATCGATTCCAAGACCGATAGAACTCATCATCAATGAAATGAATGATAATAGGGATTACTTTAAGAAAAGTCAATGACTAAGTGAATGATGAAGGCGGTGATGGATAATGTGAGCAACCGCCTTGTCCAGCAGAAAGGTTGCCGACAGAATCAAGGCGATCACCAGACTCAGATCAGGATCAAAAGGATAATAAGATAGAAAGGTTATTTTAAGTGATTGAGCGGCATTTTCCAACAGCATGAGTTGTTTGATGAAGAGAGCATGGTAAAAAAAGATGATCAGGCCGATGGCGCATCCTGAAAGAACATATCCTAGCCAATAGGTCCAAGCGGCAGGAGAGGGCGAGATTTGAGCCATGACTCGATTGGTAAAATCAACCGGCAGAACCGGTCCGGAATCATGGGTTAGTTCCCGGTAAAGAAAGCGGTACCCTTCCAGCTCCCGGCGACAGGCCGGGCATTGCCGAAGGTGATCCTCAATGGGCTGCCAAGCACCGGATTTCGGCTGATCCAGATAGGATTGTAAATCATCGGAGCTGGGGTGAATTAAAGGCTCCATAGTTCCTCCGTTTTGTATTCTTTAACTAATAAATCCTTTAAAAGGTTCCGGCTGCGAAAAAGATGACTTTTGATGGTCCCTTCCGGGAGATCCAGAATGTGGCCGATCTCCTGGTAACTCAAGTTGTCCCAATGAAAAAGCTTGATAATCAGCCGGTATTTTTCCGGCAGTTTATCGATCGCCCGCTGGAGAATCTGCCGGGTCTCCTGAAGCTCTGCTTCTTGGTCCGGTGCCGGCCGGGAAGGAATCAGAAGCGATCCGAGATCCGGATCAGCTTCGGTTTCATCTTCCAGTACTTGGGTTCGTTTTTCTTTGCTTTGTTGGCGGCAAAAATTCAGGGTATGATAATAGGCAATTCGTCCAATCCAGGTGGAAAGACGGGATTGATGCCGGAAACCTTTCAAATGAGTATATACCTTAAGAAAGATCTCCTGGCATAGATCCTCCAGTTCCTCAGAATGATGCACCCGATTACCGACAATATGCAGGACCAATCGTCGATAATCGTTGACCAGCAATGCAAAAGCCCGGGCATCCTCGTTAAGGATGCGCTCAACCAGACGGGTTTCATCGTTTCTATCATTCATCACATTTCAATAGACAGAAAAAAAATAAAAATGTTTCATCCTGACTGCAACTTTTTTTCAGGCCAGGTGTCAGATTCATAAAAGGAATTGAGATTAACCTCTAACTTGGAGAAAAACCATGGAAGACACCATCGCTTTGATCGTGACCATGCTGTCGATTTGCTATGCGATCCGAATCTTTTTTGATTATCGTCTGAAACGGATGCTGATCGACAAGAATATGGCGGAATCCGAAATCCGACAATTGATTACTCCGTCTCGATTGGGACAGCCGATCAATACCTTGAAATGGGGTATGATTTCCATCAGCCTAGGATTAGCTTTGTTTATTACCTTGAATTTTGGATTTTCAAAGGAAATGGCGGTGGGACTGGTCTGTATGTTTATCGGAACATCGCTGGTCATCAGTTATATTCTGGAAAAAAAGGATGCCCCTAAATCCGAATGATGCTCCTTCCGTATCGGGTGGGGAGCTATTCCCTTCCCGATACGGTCTTCGTTTGATTGATCAGCAGGGCTGGTTGCGGAGGATTGAGGGTAATAAACCAATGACACGGTCCATATCCTGGGAGGTGATATCATGATGGGTCACCAGCCGGATCCATCCATTCTCCGGTGGATAAGTCAGGATTCGATGACGGCGCATAGACTCGACCAACTGGAATTCCCGGTCGATTTCGGCCTGGGATTGGGGTTTGAATCGTAAAAAAACCATATTGATCTTGACCTGATCAGGGTTAATATCCAGTTCCGGATAATCGGTCAGGGCCTGAGCCAGGCGTTTGGCATGCTGATGATCTTCATTCAGACGTTGGGACATGGTTTGGATGGCGATCAGTCCGGCCGCTGCCAGGATTCCTGCCTGACGCATCCCCCCGCCCATCAATTTTCGATTTTTCCGGGCCCGTTCGATGAAAGCGGCACTTCCCACTAATATCGAACCGATCGGAGCACATAATCCTTTGGATAGACAAAACATGACCGAATCGGCATAACGGGCGATCCGGTCAGGCGTCACGCCCAGATAGACTGCGGCATTGAATATCCGTGCCCCATCCAGATGGATCGGAATCCCCTTTTCCCGAGTATGACAATGTATGGTTTCCATCTCGTCCAGCGGCATCACGTCTCCGTTGGATAAGGCGTTTTCAAGTTCAATCAGCCCGGTCTTGGGATAATGAAGATCGTCGGTCCACCGGATCCGAGAATTGATCTCGTCCCAGACCGGATACCCCGCCCGGGTCTGGATAGCCCGCAGCTGAACACCAGCAATGACCGCCGCTGCTCCGACTTCATGCTGAATGATATGGCTGGTTTCCGACAGAATCACTTCGTCTCCCCGCCGACAATGGGTCAATAGAGCCACCTGATTGCCGAATGTACCGGATGGCACCAGCAGCGCCGCATCTTTTCCCATCATCGACGCCGCTAATTCCTCCAACCGGTTGACGGTCGGATCCTCTCTTAATACATCATCTCCGACCTCCGCCTCAGCCATTGCCTGACGCATGGCCGGAGTCGGACGGGTCACGGTATCCGAACGAAAATCAATCCATTTGTCCATCGCTATTCCTCCGTCTGATTCTCTTTATTCACCATTTGTCATTTTCTGAATGCTCCAACCCTTCTCTAAGTTGAGGATAAACCGGATTCTGAGAATTCATATTTCATCACCAATGAATTTTCATTGGACTGCCAGTTTGTAAACCCACATCGCATCAGTGTCCTGATCGATCCGGTATTTCCAGGTTCGGTTTCCGCTGTCACCATCCTGATGCGCTGCTGGTTCCGAATCCATGACATAATGACACCTAAAGCCTCTTTCATCAGTCCCAGTCGACGATATTCCGGTTCCGTTCCATACCCGATCTCCACTCTTCCATCACAGTCGGGAACTCCATGAAAACAAAAGGATCCGACAATACATCGGGTCGATTTGGATATCATCAACCATAAGGTATAATAAATAAAATCCTCACCCGCCGATTGGATAGCCGGTAATAAATCCTTGAGTATCGCTTCCCGCAATTCAGCCGACATCGGATTGTCCGGCAGCCGAACCTCCATTTGATCCGCTGACTGATCCGGTTCATTAAGATATAACTTCAATTCATTGTGACTAAGTGGTTTTATTATAATGCGATCAGATTCAAGCATGACTCATAGTCTCCCTCCAAAATGAGAATGGATTGCAGATCCATATTAATCAGATTTATCCTGAAATCCAAGTGAAATCTTCCATCATTTTTGACCGATCCTGTTCCAGGCTTAAAATTAAAATAAGCATTGCCAAGGTAGCATTGGATCACCATAAAACCATCCGGATCTCAACCGGTGATTCCTTTACCGATGACCTGGGTCGATTTCATTTCCATTGGCGATCGGTTATCCAGGCTGCGGTATAGCAGACAATAACCGTCAGTTGGGCCATTTTGAATCCGAAGGTTGATGAGATCAATACCGCCAGAACAGCTCCGATGACCGAAGCCGCACCATTGACCGCCAATGCCCAATCCGCCGTATCTTCGGCCTTACGGATTCCATGAGGAAACGGGATTCCTAATCCCAATCCCAGAGGAGCCATCACCAAAATGGCCAGCGCAATACGAATTGCGATTGATCCTCCCCGAGTCAGCTCCACTAACCCTGGAAAAAGCATACTCTCCACCGCGATCCAGATCATAATCCCGATTACGGCAATCGATAGTGATACCCGTGACGAAAAGCGGCTTCCCAATCCGGAAAAAATCAGCATTCCGAAAAGTACGGTCATGACGGCATAAATCGATGACCCGATCAGCAAGGCATATTTCTGAGTCAGTACAATCTCCAGCATCATGAATCCCATTCCGATCATAAAAAAATAAAGCCAGGCGGCAGCATGAAACCGGCTGTCCCGCTTAAAAAAAGGCAGCAGATTGATCGGAATGATCACCATCCCTACTATGGCCAGGATGGTGATCAGGATTAATTTGGAAAGTGGAAATCCATAAAATTCATAGGGAAGCAGCTTTTGAAGCTTAGCCGGTGAAAAATTTTTCCATAATCCCAATTGGGCTGCAAAGGGCCGATTATCAGTGACCGGGGAAAGATCATACTCAATCTCCGGCTGAACGTTCTCCCATCCCTGGTGAACGATCCGGCTGATCGGATTGGTGTCCTGTTCGGAGTAAGTCGGATAGAGCAAACGAATATACTCTGCAGTTTCAGAAGTCAGCGGAATACTGAATGCCTCCTGAATGGTGGTGCTGTCCAGTCCGGCTTTGGATAGGATAATAGCCATCCGGCGTAATTGCGGAAGATGATAAACGGCAAAATGCTGTTCCGGATTGGGTACTCCTTGATTTTGCAAGGCTATGATGAGCTCGCTGACCAGTCTGGGAACATAAAACTGGTGTTCCATCATCATCATTCCGCTGTCCGATAAAGCATTCCAATAATCCTCAAAGGCTTCGACCGTGAACAGGTAATTTTCAGCCAGGGCGAATGCGCCTGAACCCAAAGCTGAAAAGGTATTGGAACTGAGTGAAAATATAAAATCGATCTGGTTCGGATGGGATCGAACAAAGGAACGGGCATCGTCGGTGACGACCTCTACCCGGGGATCCCGGTATATCCGGCCCGAAAAATCCAGCAGGAATCCATCCGTCATCATCTGATTGATATGGGAATTGATCTCGACGGCCCAGATTTTGGCAGCTCCATATTTTAGAGCCTGTAGGACATCGGACCCTCCTCCGGCTCCCAAGGACAGAAATCGGCAGGCCGGATAGCGGCGGATTAAGTATCCCATATCAATGTTGAACTGAACCTGTTCCGAATCCGGTTTGTTCCAGTTGCCGTCAAAATGATAGACCGGCGAATTGGCGGCATTGTCGATATTCAGTCCATAATAGTCTGCATCATACCGGTAGACCTTGATCTTTCCCATGGCATCCCAATGCCGGTAGATCACAGGCGCCGGTTCCTTGCGTCCCTGATTGCTGTAATCCTCAATCTTCCATCCCCCGATGATCACTAATAGCATCAGCCCCAAGGAAACGATTTTATGATACTTTCGGGCTAAGATGAAAGCCGAGACTAAAAATGACAGACCTACCAGCCAGATCCCCTTTTCCACTCCCACCCAATTCATGAAAAGGACGGCTGCGATGACTCCCATCCCGGCTCCGGCCAAATCATAGGCATACAAGGTGGAAATCTGGGAGTGGTTCTTTTTAAAGAGCAATCCGATCGAGAGACCAGCTAAGAAATAAGGGATACCCAAGCCTAAAATGGCGACCAGTAATCGGATCAATTGAAATGGACTGGCCGCCAACCGGGTAAAATCGAGTCCAAGATTAAAGACCAGCAGCGGCATTAAACAAGCGGTCAGCCCGGTCAAGTTAATATAATAAGGTAAAAGGCTTTCCCGATTCAGACCCGAAAAAAATCGCAGCCCTAAGGATCCCAGGCCCATTCCCAGGATAGCCAGTGAGAGGATCAGAAATGCAAAGGTATAGAAGAACTCAGCGGAAAAAATTCGAGTCCATATCAATTCCATACTGATCATTCCCATTGAAATCAGGAAGATAGAAACGGATTTGGAAGCTTTCATCAGAATCTCCACGGTTAAAGTGTGATGAGCCGATAGACTTCCCTCTGATTCCCTAAAAAAAGTATGAAAACAAGATTGAATTCTTTATGGTAGTTCGAATGCAATCCGGATTTATTGTTATTACGTAAAAAGTAGGATTTGGTTTCCTTCAATAATACATCGTTATCAAAATGGAGGTAATAATCGGCTAGGGATGGAATACCGATGTGTCGACTTCAATTGTAAAGCAGGCTTTTCCGGCCGGATGCATCCAGAACCGCTCGATAATATTTTTATGAATTGGCTGGTAGGGTGTGGAAAAAACGGCACACAGCTCATAATGGGTAGAATCGATAATCCGATAGTCATAGGGAGTCTGGTGTTCAGGATCAAGGCTCTCAATGAAGAGTTCCGGTTCCTGGGCTAAACTGTCAAGGTTTGTTGGGAGTCTGTGATGCCGGCTCCAATAGGTTTCAATCCCCGTCCGGATGGTTTTAAAATGATGGATTCGCTGAGAATCCATCCTCAATAGGCGCTGTTGTTTGGGAG
>JAGOEH010000265.1 GCA_017997825.1 Candidatus Delongbacteria bacterium
GTTTCAGACGCCGGAAAACCTGCAAGCCAGAAATCCCGGGCATCGACATATCCAATAATACCAAATCGATATTTTCTTTTTCTCGCTCGAACACGTTGATTCCGTTTTCACCCCCATCTTCCTCCATAACCTTGAAGTGGAAAGCTTCCAGAATATCCCGGGTAGTCGACCGAACCACCTGTTCATCATCGATCACCAGGATACAGAATCCGGTTCCATCGACCTCGAGGTTCCCCGGTTCAGATCGGTGAATCGGCCAATCAGAGGCATCCTGGAGAGTGGGAAAATAAATCTTGAAGCAGGTTCCGTGTCCGGGAGTCGAATTCAGGGCAATATATCCCCGATGTTCCTGAACAATATAATAGACGGTGGAGAGGCCCAGTCCCGTTCCCTGGTCCTCCTGTTTGGTTGAAAAGAAGGGATCGAAAATTTTATCCCGGATGGCCGGATCGATCCCTACCCCGGAATCTTCAACCTGGATAAGCCAGTAATGGGAATGAGCCGCATCCGGAAACTCCAGAAGAAAAGCAGCGTCGGCCGCTACCGGACTGACATCCAGCGAAAGAATCCCTCCACTGGGGTGATCCCCGGGCCGCATGATCGTCATGGCATGGGAAGCGTTGATGCATAGGTTCAACAGGGCTTGCTCCAGCTGGCTCTGATCAGCCAGAGTCAATGCCGGTTGAGACAATGGCTGAAAGCGGATCGCAATCGATTTGTCCATGGTACTCTCACAGATTTTCAACACATTGTGGATGGCGTCATTCAGATCGACCCGACTATACTCAAAGGGCTGCTTACGGGTCATCCGCAGCAAATCCCTCACCAGATCGGTTGCCCTGGAGCCGGCAATATCGATGGTTTTGAGACTGAGTTCAATCTTGTCCATACTCCGATCCTTCTTTGCCATCTCGAAATGGATCAGACTCAAGGAACCGGTGATCCCGCACAGCAGATTATTAAAATTATGGGCCAATCCCCCAACCAATACCCCCAGGGACTCCATTTTTTGCGCTTGATGAAGCTGTTCCTCCTGACGCACCAGGGTGGTGACATCATCGATTCGGACCACAACGCCCGCGTTTTTTTCATTCCCTAAAGAATTGAATGACATATCGAAAAAAAGATTCTGTCCATTCCATTTTACAGGATGCTGGTGAATTTCAAAGCGTTGGCCGCTGACGGCCACTTGGTGGATGATATCGACGAATGATACCAAAAATGGAAGTTTCTGATCGATGGTATCGGGGCTATCCGAATCCGGATTCAGATGGAAGAATTGGACGGCGCATAGATTGGGCTGAGTGATGCGATGGTTAAAATCGACGGTAAAGATGAAGGATGAGAGCGAATCGAGCAGGTTCTGCAAATAGGCCCGCGCATTCCGCAGCTGGTTTTCGATCATCTGCCGCTCGGTAATCTGGCGGTTCAGATTATCATTCACAATTTGAAGTGCCTGATGACGTTGATGAATGACATGAGTCCGAAAACGGTAAAATCCTACCAGTCCCATCACCGACAACCCGATCGACAGAATCAGGAACCAGGCGGTTTTCCAAAAGGGAGGCCGGATAATCAGATAGAGATTCCGGCTTTCAGGATTCCACACGCCATCCGGATTGGCGGCTTTGACGCGAAAAACAAATTCTCCGGGAGGTAAATGCCCATAGGTTACCATCCGCTGCCTGGCCGATACCTGGTTCCAATCCGGATCGATCCCATCCAGCCTGTACGCATAGCAATTGGCTGGAGGATTCTGGTAGTGCAGAGCGGCAAACTGGAACGACAGGTTGTTCTGCCGGTAAGATAATTCAATCGTATCCATCACAAGAATAGACCTGGGGAGAAGTGAATCATTCGATTGGGGATCCTTGCCAACACCATAAACTCTAAAATCCGTGATTCTGACGGTCGGCAGCGGAGAGGGATCTTTCACATCCTCCGGATAAAACACAACCACCCCGCGGAATGAACCAAAAAACATCTGAGAACCGGATTGTAGATAACATCCGCGTGGAGTGAATTGCCATGTCGGTAATCCATTATCGATGGTATAGGTGACAAATTTTCCGGTAGCAGAATTGAATCGGTTCAAGCCGTTATTGGTGCTGATCCATAACCATCCCAGGCTATCCCGAATAATACCGTTGATCACCAAGTCGGACAATCCGTCCTCCTTAGTATAACATCGGATCTGACCGTTGCGGGGATTGTAATGGTACAGTCCGTTCCCCGAACCGATATAAAGAGATTGGTCATGATCCACCATCAGCATATTGATTAACAAATTATTGAAGACCGAGGAATCGGAATGATTCGATTCGATCCTCTCCATGGCAAGTGTTCGGGTATCGAGTCTGGCCAATCCTTGCTTGGTGCCGATCCACAAACATCCTGATGAATCCAGCGCCAGAGAATTGATGCAGCGATGCTTGAGGCCGTTCCGATCCTGGTCGGAATAGATGAAACGCTGGGTCTTTCCACTGGCCGGATCCAAACGGTTCAACCCGCCGAAGGTCGCCAGCCAGATATAACCAAATCGATCCTGCTTGATATCCATAATGGTGTTATGGCTGATCGAGGTTGAATCACCCGGACGATTCACATAACTGGTAAACCGGCGCCGTTCCGGATCATAACAACTCAGACCCTTGGTGGTGCCGATCCATACTAACCCCTCCCGATTGACATGAAAGGACCGAATCGAATTTCCAATCAATGTATTATGATTATCCGGATCATGGACCATCGTTTCAAAGTGCTGAGTGGCCGGATCATAAACGGACAATCCACGATGGGTACCGAAATATACCCGTTGGTACTTATCCGATGTAATCGACCAAACAAAATCATCAACCAGGGAATTCGAGTCGGTCGGATTATGCTGCCATAACATAAAACTTTGGGTATTCCGGTTAAAATAGTTCAATCCATTGTTTGTACCGGCCCAGATCATCCCCCCGGCATCCTTGTATAACGACCATACAACATTGTCGTTTAATCCGTTAGGATTCAAGTTCTGTTGATGATAAACGGTCACTTCATTCCGAATTGTCGAATAGCGGATCAGCCCCGAGCCGATGGTCGCTCCCCATAACGTACCATCCGAATCCAACAGCAGCTTCCAAATACTCATCCGCGAGGGATTCTCCGCCCGTGATTCCGGAGTGTAGAAATATCGGATCAAACGGGTTCGGGTGGAATCCAGCCGGTTCAATCCATTGCCCGTTCCGATCCAAAGCTGATGCAGCGAATCCTCCACCATACTCCAGACATTATTATAGGTCAAGGATCGCGGGTCCGAAGCCCGATGCTGATAGGAACGAATGGAAGAAGTGTTTATATCCCAGCCCTTCAAGCCGGCAAAGGTTCCCAGCCAATATTCTCCGGTATGATCCTGAAACAGGGTCGCGATCGAGAACAATTCATGTATCCCCGTCGCACCCTCCCGATCAAAATAGCGGGTAAAACTATGCTGATCGGGATTCAATCGATTCAATCCCTGCAGCGTTCCCACCCAGATATCCCCCTGTCGATCCTCGAATATACACCGGATCTGATCATTACTGACCGACGAGGTATCATTGGGGTCGTACCGATAGCGTATAAACCGCTCGTGGTCAAAATCATACCGGTTCAATCCACTGGTATAGGTCCCCACCCACAGCCGATGCTGAGAATCCATCAGCAGACAACTGATATTGTCATGGAAAAGGGAAGTGCTATCATTATCGTCATGCAGGAAAACCTTGAACTCATACCCATCATATCGGTTGAGCCCCTGACGGGTCCCAAACCACATAAATCCCATATGATCCTGGACGACACAATAAACCGAACGGTGAGACAGACCATCCTGGATGCCCAGATTTTTAAACTCCGTGATCATTTGCTGTCCCTGGGATATAGCGACCAGGCCCCAGACGATCAACCAGATCAATAGACCGAATCGATGAATTGGCATAGATTATAACCTATAAATAAAAATAAAATTTGTCAAGCTAATATTTATTTTTGAATTGAGATGTGCTCCCATAGCCAAGCCCACCCCGGAGCCGGCGGT
>JAGOEH010000046.1 GCA_017997825.1 Candidatus Delongbacteria bacterium
ATGGCCAAGATTTTAGAAAATGGTGTTCCGGCCCGGGACAGACTGAAAAAGGGTATCGATGTTCTGGCGGATGCCGTCAAGGTAACCTTGGGTCCGAGAGGACGTAATGTCGTGATCGACAAGAAATTCGGTTCCCCGACCGTGACCAAGGATGGTGTAACGGTTGCCAAAGAGATTGAACTGGAAGATCCGTTTGAGAATATGGGCGCTCAGATGGTCAAGGAAGTCGCTTCC
The DNA here is from genome assembly GCA_017997825.1 of Candidatus Delongbacteria bacterium. Taxonomy (GTDB): domain Bacteria; phylum JAGOEH01; class JAGOEH01; order JAGOEH01; family JAGOEH01; genus JAGOEH01. The sequence goes on from JAGOEH010000046.1 coordinate 235, forward strand.
AAGACCAGTGATATAGCTGGAGATGGAACGACGACCGCCACCGTTTTGGCTCAGGCGATTTATCGCGAAGGGCTGAAAAATGTCACCTCCGGTGCCAATCCGATGGCTTTGAAACGTGGAATTGAAAAAGGGATTGAAACGATTGTGGCGGAACTGAAGAAAATGTCCCGCGAAATCGCCGATCAGAATGAAATTGCTCAGGTTGGTTCCATTTCAGCCAATAATGATATGACCATCGGCAAGCTGATTGCCGAAGCGATGGAAAAAGTCGGCAAAGACGGCGTCATCACAGTTGAAGAATCCAAGACCATGGAAACCAATCTGGATGTGGTTGAGGGAATGCAGTTTGATCGCGGTTATCTTTCGCCCTATTTTGTTACCAATCCTGAAACCATGCAGGTCAACCTGGAAGATTGTTATATTCTGATTCATGATAAAAAAATCAGTGTCATGAAAGATCTGTTGCCGATTCTTGAAAAGGTCGCCCAGTCCGGCAAACCCTTACTGATCATCGCCGAAGATATAGAAGGCGAAGCATTGGCAACCCTGGTCGTCAACAAACTGAGGGGAACCCTGAAGATTTGTGCCGTTAAAGCCCCGGGTTTCGGTGATCGCCGTAAAGCCATGTTGGAAGATGTAGCCATCCTGACCGGTGGAAAGGTTATCAGTGAAGAGATCGGATTCAAGCTGGAAAATGCTACCATTGCCGATCTTGGACGGGCCAAACGGATTAACGTCGACAAAGAAAACACCACCATTGTGGAAGGTGCCGGTACCGAAGACATGATCAAAGGTCGGGTCGCCCAGATCCGAACCGAGATCGAAAACACCACCTCGGACTATGATCGTGAAAAGTTGCAGGAGCGCCTGGCCAAGCTGGTGGGTGGAGTCGCCGTGATTAAAATCGGTGCTGCCACCGAAACCGAAATGAAGGAAAAGAAAGCTCGCGTCGAGGATGCTCTGCATGCCACCCGTGCCGCCGTGGAAGAAGGAATTGTAGCCGGCGGCGGTGTCGCTTTGCTGCGCGCCCGGAAAGCCATGGATAAAATTAAGCTGGAAGGCGATGAAGCCATCGGCCTGGGAATCCTCTACCGCTCTCTGGAGGAACCGTTACGCCAGATCGCCAACAACGCCGGTTTTGAAGGTTCGGTCGTCGTTCAGCAGGTGATCGCCAATAAAGACAATTATGGTTTCAATGCGGCCAACGGCAATTACGAAGACATGGTCAAGAGCGGAATTATCGATCCGACCAAGGTCACCCGAATTGCCCTGGAAAATGCCGGTAGCATCGCCGGATTGATGTTGACCACCGAATGCCTGATCGCTGAAAAGAAAGAAGAAGAAAAAGCTCCGGCCGGCCGTCCTAATCCGTATGGCGGCGGAGACATGTATTAAAAACCATTGTTCATCTCAAGCTCCCCGGCTCCGTTTACCGGGGAGCTTTTTTTATTGATAACCCATGATTGTTAAGATCTGTCTCCTATTCCTGGGATGCCTGGCCGCCTCGACCTCGGTTATTTTCATCAAAACCTGCCGGGTCGACTACGTCGTCATAGCCGGACTGCGCCTCGTTATTGCAGCTGTTTTGTTGATCCCATACCTGGTCCGTGAACGCCGCTCCACTCCATCCCAATTCTCTTTTCCATCCCTCATTCCTCTCATTCTACCCGCCGGAGCTCTGGCGGTCCATCTGATCAGCTGGACCCTGGGCGCTAAACTCACCGATTCCGCCAACTCTACCATCATCGTCAATCTGCTCCCGCTGGTCATGCCCCTCCTGCTCCTGCTCATCACCCATGAACGCCTGACACGAAGCGAAAGCTGGGGCACGCTCATCGGAATGTCCGGAATTCTTATCCTGGCCCTGTATGATCTTCGGTTGGAAGGGGATCACTTCCAGGGGGATCTGGTCTGTTTATTCTCCCTGGTGTTCCTGGCCCTGTATCTTACCCTGGCCAAGAAAATTATGCCCCGCTATCGGCTCTGGAGTTATCTGGTTCCGGTTTATTTATTAGCCGGTCTCTGCTCTCTGATTTACGCCTGGATCGGATCCCGATCATTTCATATCCCCGATACCCTATCGCTGATCTCCATCCTCGGCCTGGTATTAATCCCGACCATTATCGGCCACACCCTGCTGAACTATTCCATGACGCGTCTGAGAGGACAGATCGTTTCATTAGCCAACCAATCCCAATTTATATTTGCCGGATTCATGGGGTATTTTTTCTTTGGTGAAATTCCTCAACCCCATTTTTACCTGGCCTCCACTTTGGTGGTGGCTGGAACCCTGTTGACAATTCTTAAATCCAGCCATACCCCCGAGCCATGATCCTAAATCCGCCTAGCGGTTTGTTTCAACCACCCGTTGCACGTCGATTCCCATGCTCCGATCCAGTCCGGCAGCGTTCATCATTCACACCTTGTTTCGGACCGGAACCGGGTTGCCCCTGGTAATTTCATGCCTGAACCAGGTCTGGAATGCTACCTGCTGTGATGAAAAATGAGAGCCGATTTCTATCCGGGCACCAATTTATTATTCTAAAGGACACATAGTATGAAAGCGATTTTATATGATATGGACGGACTGTTAATCGACAGTGAAACCCTGTACGGTCAAGTCGAGCACCAGCTATGCGCGGAATTCGGCCGGGAATTTACCCCGGAAATCCAGCGTAAAATTATGGGAACTGCACCGATGGAATCGATCAGCATTATGATCCGTGAACTGGATCTGCCGATATCACCGGAAATACTCTTAGACCGACGGGATCGCGCCATGGAACGCAAACTGAAAACCGATCTGGAGGCCATGCCCGGGGTAGAGGATATCCTGACCACCTTTGATCCCCTATTTGATCAACTGATTGTGACTACCGCCACCACCGGATATGTTAAACTGGTTATGCAGCGATTGCCGATCCAGCACCATTTCAGTCTGATTCAGACCAGTGACGGAATCACCCGGGGCAAACCGGATCCCGAAATTTACATCACAGCGATGCGAAAAAAGGGCTATCGGCCATCCGATTGTATTGTGCTGGAGGATTCCGGGAACGGAGTCAAAGCAGGCAAAACCGCCGGATGCTACGTCATCGCAGTACCATCCGAACACTCCCGTTTCCATAATTTTGATTCGGCGGACTATATTGCCCTGAATCTACTGGATGCCAGGGATCATATCCTGCTTAACTTCTGCACCATTACCGTATGAAAATCCGTATCAAGGTCAAACCGGAAGACTTCATCGTTAACGAACAGATCGCTTTGCCCATCCGACAAAAGGGTAATTATCGGATCTATCTGCTGGAAAAGCGAAATTGGAATACCGTGGATCTGCTGATCCGATTGGCCCGGCAGGCCTCCATTCCTCTCAATCAGATCGGATATGGCGGAAAAAAAGATCGATATGGTCTTACCCGACAATACATTACTACTCTTCGCCATATCGACCTGAGCCTGACCGACACCCACTATTCGGTCCAGGCGCTAGGTTTCTGCGATCAGCCCATGCAGCCCACCATGATCACCGGAAACCAGTTTTCTATCGCAGTTCGTCAACTGAGCTCTTCCGACATCCAAACCGCCCAAAAATCCATTCCGGAAATCCTGGAGATCGGATTTGCTAATTATTTTGACGATCAACGCTTTGGCAGTTTTGAACGCCATCAGGGATTCCTGGCTGAAAAGCTGCTGAAACAGCAATTCAATGGCGCTCTTAAAATCTATCTGACCGGGATCCATCCGGAAGATTCCAAATCTGAAAAGGATCGGAAACGGTTTTTTTTCGATCATTGGAGGGATTGGACCGCCTGTCTGGATGCCGCCGCCACCCAGTCGGAAAAACGCGCCTTCACCTTCCTGCTGGGGCATCCCCATGATTTCCTCGCTTGCCTAAAACAGATCCCCCATGAAACCATGTCCCTCTATCTATCCGCTTATCAATCCCATTTATGGAATCAGCTTCTCCGTAACCTTATTATGACCATCTCACCTTCTCCTTGGAGGACCTATCCGGGTACCGTTACCGAATACCTTTACTATACGCGGATTGATCCCCAACGCTTAAGCTGGCTCTCCAGCCTTCAGATTCCCACTTACGGCCAGAAGGTACACTATTCCGATTCCTCCATCAAGCGCATTGCCTACCGGGTTATCGAACAAGAGGGCCTCAAGCCTGGGAGTTTCAACCAGCTCAGAATACGCCAATCCTACTTGAAGAGTTTTGAACGCCCAGCCGTCATCAGGCCGGAATCGATCCGGCATCAAATTCTGGAGGATGATTATTATCCCGGTACTCATAAATTATGCCTCGATTTCTTTTTACCCCGTGGCGCTTATGCCACCATGCTGCTGAAACGCTTATTCAGCCGACCCTGTTCCGAACTCCCCCTTGCCAACCCTCATTCCGGGATCTAACCATGCGAATTTCGTCATTTAAAGCTCCCAACACCTATCTTTTGATATTTTCCATCCTGCTTATGACGGCCGGGTTAACCTGGATCATTCCAAGCGGACACTATCAGCCTGATACCATTTATCGATACCGAGTCAATCTCGATAAAAATGGAACCATTCTGGATTCCGTAATCAGTGACTCGTTTCAGGTAGTTAAAAGCAACAGCTATCAGAGACTACCCTCCAATCCACAGGGAATATGGGCTGTCCTTCAGGCTCCGATTCAGGGATTTGCCGACCGCAACGCGGCGATGATCATCGGATTCATCCTGATCATCGGCGGTGTTTTTTCTGTTTTGCAGAAAACCAACACCATTGATTCGGGAATCAATACCATTCTGAAAGCCTATCAACGCTCCCCGCTGATTCAGAAATCCATCATTCCTGTCTTCATGCTGATTTTTTCATTGGGTGGTGCTACCTTCGGGATGAGTGAGGAGGTGATTCCATTCATCCTTATATTTGTTCCCTTGGCTAAACGACTGGGTTATGATGCCATGGTCGGGATAGCCATTCCGTTTGTCGGAGCCGGGGCCGGTTTCGCTGGAGCCTTTATGAATCCATTTACCATCGGCATTGCTCAGCAGATAGCCGGATTGCCGCTTTTTTCCGGTATGGGCTACCGTCTGATCTCCTGGGCGGTCTGTACCGGTATTTCCATCCTGTTTGTCGCTTCTTATGCATCAAAACAAAAAAAGAGAACCCGATTTACCTCTGATCATCGAGATCACACGCAAGAAAAATCGGATTTGATCAATCCCGGACAGGTGATCAGTCGAAAGCACCGAATTATTCTGGCCCTTTTTCTGAGTGGAATCGGTATCATGGTGATCGGAGTTTTACGATATCAATGGTATATTGAGCAAATTTGCGCTATCTTTCTACTGATGGGAATCCTGATCGGGGTGGTTGGCCGGATGAGTCCGGGAGAATTCACCTCATCGTTCATCAGCGGGGCCGGAGAGATGGTCGGTACCGCTATGGTCATCGCTATTTCAAAGGGAATTCTGATTATCGCTCAACAGGGTATGATTATTGATACCGTTCTGAACTTTTTCTCCGGATTAATAACCGGATTACACCCCATTGTAACCTCACAGGCCATGTTTATCGTCCACACGATTATCAATTTTTTTATTCCTTCCGGAAGTGCCAAAGCGGCACTCACAATGCCGATCATGATTCCACTATCCGATTTACTCGATCTGAGTCGGCAAATTGCAGTATTGGCTTATCAATATGGTGACGGATTTACAAACATGATTATCCCGACGTCGCCCGTCACCATGGGGGTCCTGAGTTGTGCCGGTGTATCATGGAAAGATTGGGCACGATGGCTCTTACCCCTCCAGTTGATCTATCTGATCATCGGATTTGTGATGCTGATTCCCCCCTATTTTTTCAACTGGTAATTGGATCCCGGGCCTTCCAGTATGATCGATATCCCGGTGATTAGCAGGCAATCCGCCGGGTCGTTCGGATTCTTCATTCACCATCCCTTAGCCTGATTGGAGTAATGCGATGAATCCAATCGCTTTGATCATATTCATTCTAACCTACCTCGGGATTGTCTTTACCCGGTTGCCGTTTGTCAATATAGACCGGCCTTCGGCCGCCTTTTTCGGATCAGTGGCTATGGTGCTTTTGGGGATACTCAGCTTTGAAGAGGCCATGGCGGCGATTGATTTCAACACGATTGCCCTTTTGTTAGGGATGATGATAATTATATCCACTCTGGAACTGGATGGCTTCTTTTCCTGGTTGGCTCAGAAAACCATCACCTATTCCAAAACCCGGACCCGATTATTGATCATGATTGTGGGAATAACCGGGGTAGCCAGCGCCTTTTTGGTCAATGACGCGGTAGTATTGCTCTTTACACCGGTTATCATCCGCATTTGTCAGTCAGCCCGTCTCAATCCCATACCCTATCTGATCGCAGAAATCCTGGCCTCCAATATCGGCAGCGCCATGACCATCACCGGAAATCCGCAGAACATGCTGATCGGAATCAATTCAGGCCTCTCCTATAGCCGGTTTCTGATCATTCTGGCCCCCGTTTCCCTGATTGGGATGGGACTGATTATCATCGTCATCCGTCGCCTTTATCCGGATCATTTTAGCTGGTTGGCCCCCATTCAATTTGAACTCCCGGCGGCTACTTACCACTATCGATCGATGAAGGTCTCGGTTCCAATCTTCCTGATGGTCATCGGATTGTTCTTCCCGGCTCATTTGATCCATATCTCGATTCCCATGATCGCCCTGATGGGAGCCTCTATGATCCTGATACTGGGTCGCATTAAACCTTCCCGGATTATCCAGGCGGTAGACTGGGTCCTCCTGCTTTTTTTCAGTTCCCTATTCATTGTCGTTCGGGGTGTAGAAAAAGCGGGATGGATGGAATTATTTAAGAGCTGGGCTGTTTTTTCACCCGATTTGACCGGACTGGGGATCCTGCATGGATTCAGCCTGATTATGTCTCAGATCGTCAGCAATGTCCCGTTCACTGTACTGATTCTGCCGGTCATGAAAGAACTCCATCACGAAATGATGTGGCTGGGATTAGCGTCCGCCTCGACGCTGGCCGGGAATGCCACCATCATCGGAGCCATGGCCAATCTGATCGTGATCGAATCGGCTCATCAACAGGGGATTCGGATCGGATTTTGGGAGTTTTTTAAGAGCGGTATTCCGGTTACCATCGGGTCGATCGGATTTTCAATCCTCTGGCTTTACTGGCTGATCTGAACCGGAAAAACAATCAGCTTTACCGATAATCCATCCGGCCCGCCATCGGCAGACCGGATGGAATTACATCTTATAAAGAATAGATTCACGTGGATCAGGAGGATTTCCGGATAACGGATTTGAATTCGTGGCTGAAGTATTGAAGCATGGTGCGAATCGGAATGAAGGGGGACTGCCCCAAAGCGCATAGGCAGGTTTTATTCATAACATCAGCGGTTTTCAGCATCAGGTTCAGGTCCTCTTCGCTGCCCTCATTCTTGAGATAACGTTCTAGAATCATGACCAGCCGGTCGGTGCCGTTTCGGCAGGGATTGCATTTGCCGCAGGATTCATGTCGAAAAAATTTAAGCATCGAGAGCAGCATCTCAGGCATGCTGGTCTTATCATCCATGATCAACAGGGCTCCGGATCCAAGGGCTGTTCCTTTTTCAGCCAGGGATTCATAATCCATCGGGGTTTCCCACAACGCCCGGGGAATAATACCGCCGGCTGTCCCTCCGGTTTGAGCCGCTTTAAAACCTTTTCCAGCCTTCATTCCGCCCCCATAGGTCTCAATCACCTCCTTCAGGGTGATTCCCATCGGGACCTCAATCAAACCGGTATTATTGACACTTCCCAACATCGTATACACCTTGGTTCCGGGAGTTCCGGGAGTTCCGATCTTACGAAAGGCTTCGGCCCCGTTTCTCAGAATCCAAGGGATATTGGCCAGTGTTTCCACATTATTGACCAAGCTCGGCTTCCCCTGGAATCCGGCTACATTGGGATAAGGGGGTTTGACTCGCGGATTGCCTCGTTTTCCCTCCATCGATTCCAGCAACGCCGTTTCTTCGCCGCAAACATAAGCCCCGGCTCCGGTCCGAATCTGGATATCGAAGCTGAATCCCCTTCCGAGAATATCAGTTCCCAGAAATCCAACCATCCTGGCTTTATGCAGGGCCTGATCCAGTTTCTCGATCGAGAGACCATATTCACCGCGGATATAGACATAGCCTTTGGAGGCCCCCACGGCATAGGCGGCGATCACCATTCCCTCAATGATCTGATGGGGATTGCCCTCCATGATCAGACGATCCTTGAAGGTTCCGGGTTCACCCTCATCAGCGTTGCAGATCACAAATTTCGGCTCTGATTTGACCTTAGCGGTAAACTCCCATTTCAGACCGGTAGGAAATCCTGCTCCGCCGCGGCCGCGTAATCCGGAATCCTTGATGATTTTTATCACCTGCTCCGGGGTGTACTCCGTCAAAGAACGAACCAGGGCCTCATATCCATCATAGGCGATATATTCCTCGATATCGTCGGGATTGATAAACCCGCACTGGTTCAATACAATTCGTTGTTGTTTGTCCAGGGTGGAACGGGAGAGAGAATAGGCGATCCGGTTTCGCTCGGTTTCCGGGGTGGTGACAAGGAGATCCTTGACAACACGTCCTTTATACAAATGCTCTTCCACGATCTGCTTGGCCTTCTGGGGCGTCACAAAACCGTAATAGACATTATCCGGCAACAGGTGAATAACCACCCCTTTGTTGGCAAAGCCCATATTTCCGGTTTCCATGACCCTGATCTCATCCTGCAGACCCTTCTCACGGATTGAGCATTCAAGAGCATCTTTGACTTCTCTGGCTCCCTGCATCAGGTCGGTGATATCAGCGGAAACCAGCACATGCATTCGAAATAAAGCCATTCATATCCTCCTGATGGTTAGGGTAGTTTCGAGAGAATCTCATTGATTTTGGAGGGCGTCAGATTGCCGACCATTTCATCATTGATCATCATGGCCGGCGCTACGGCGCAAATCCCGAGACAACTGGTAAGTTCCAGCGTGAATCGGCCGTCGGGGGTGGTTTCTCCGACCCCGATATTCAGGTGGGACTTGAGATGATCAATAATCGATTCACTCCCCATCAGGTGACATGGTGGAGATTCACAAATCCGGATAATGTATTTTCCCCGGGGTTTGGTTGAAAAAAGACTATAGAACGTAATGACGCCATATAGCTGGGCCAGGGGAATATTCAATCGCCGGCTCAGGTAATCCAGCACTTCGGTCGGCAGCGAATACTGAAACAGTGTTTCCACCTCACGAAGCAGCATCAGCAAGGTCCCATCCTGGACATCATAGCGGGCAATGATCCGGTCCAGATGGGCTTGGGTTTCCTGGGTAAGTATCGTGGACATAGTTATCTCCCTTAGCGTTCATCGTTGGGAACTACAACCGGACGGGGTGCATAGTGAGTATGCAGCAGGTGGTGGGAGCGTTCGCCCAAGGGTTTTCCCAGATAGTCCTGATAGATTTTTTCGATGGAGGGATTTTTATGGGATTTACGGATCGGGAGTCCGGCGTCGGCACGGTAGATAGCATCCATCCGTTTGGATTTGACCTCATCCAGATCGGCATCCTTCGGAATCGGCTGGCCGCCGCCGCCCAGGCATCCTCCAGGACAGGTCATGATCTCGATAAAGGTGTAATCGCATTCACCCGCGCGAATCATATCCAGAATCTTGCGGGCATTGGCCATTCCATGAGCAATCGCCACCTTGACCGGAGTCCCGGCCAGATCAACGGTAGCTTCCTTGATCCCCTTAAATCCACGGACGCTTTCGAAATCGATTTTGGGTAGATCCTGCTTGACGACCACTTCATAAACCGTACGCAGCGCCGCTTCCATTACACCGCCGGTCGCACCGAAAATCACAGCCGCCCCGGTCGATTCACCCAACGGATCATCATATTTTTCATCCGCCAAGCGTCCAAAATCGATACCGGCCATTCGGACCATGCGTCCCAGTTCCCGGGTGGTCAATACGTAGTCCACATCCTGATAACCGGAGGCTTTCATCTCCGGCCGCTGACATTCATATTTCTTGGCGGTGCAGGGCATAATCGAAACCGAAACGATCTTGGCCGGATCAATTCCCATTTTCTCCGCCCAGTAGGTCTTGATTAGCGGTCCCATCATTTGCTGGGGAGACTTGCAGGTGGAGATATGGGGCAGCAAATCCGGATAAAAGGTTTCACAAAAGCGGATCCATCCGGGCGAACAGGAGGTCATCATCGGCAGGGTCCCCTTGTTCTGGATCCGATGCAGCAGTTCATGCCCCTCTTCGATGATGGTCAGATCGGCGGAGAAATCGGTATCAAAGACATATTTGAATCCAAGACGGCGAAGGGCCGCCACCATCTGGCCGGTCACAATCGAGCCGTAGGGCTTGCCCAGTTCTTCGCCCAGCGCGATACGGGTAGCCGGTGCAGTCTGGACTACCACTACTTTGTTCGGATCGTTGATGGCTTCGATGACCGGATCGATATCCTCTTTTTCATACAGAGCTCCGACCGGACAGGCGATAATGCACTGCCCGCAGTTGATGCAGTAGGAATCAGCCAGTTTAGGAAATCCGGCGGCTGCAATATGGGCCTGATAGCCGCGATCGGCAAAATCGATGGCATTAACAGTCTGGACCATAGCGCAAGTCTGAACGCATCGGCCGCACAAAATACAGCGGTCATAGTCGCGGCAAACCGAAGGACCGGACTCATCCGCTCCTTTTTCCCTCTGGTTGACCAGGGCATTGCCGTAGGGATTATTTCGAATGGCATATTGTTCGGCCAGGGTCTGCAACTCACAATTATTGTTGCGGGTACAGGTGTTGCATTCGTGAACACCGCTGGAAATCAGCAGTTCCAATACCGTCCGCCGGGCTTCAATCACATTCCTGCTTCGGGTCGAGATGATCATTCCGCTCCGCTCGATCGGTAGCGCACATGAAGCTTGCAGTCCGCGCATTCCTTCCACCTCGACCACGCATATCCGACAAGCACCCGGAAAATAATCCAAGGCCGGATACATGCACAAGCTTGGGATTTTAACCCCGATCTGACGGGCCGCATCGATCACCCGGGTTCCCGCTTCGACTTCAACGTTGATGCCATCTATGGTAACACTGAGCATACTCATTGATTATCCTCCTTGAATTGTTAAGCTTGACGATCGCATCGCAGGCAACGTTTGGCTTCTTCCATGGCCAACTCGACAGTATAACCGCTTTCAACTTCCGGAAACTTCGGATTCAGGCGATCCCGGACCGGCAGATCCGGCATGATCCGTTGAGGTTTTTCAATAATCTCCTCATCTTCCGGAGGAATGGGAATCCCGATTTCGGTTTCGGGTAGCGCTTCATACTGGAAGGAAACCGCCCGGCCATTCAGGAATTGTTTGATATAACGGGCTGCAGTGTGACCGGCCTTAATGGCCTCGATCACGGTTTTAGGACCGGAAACGGCATCACCGCCGGCAAAAACGCCCTGACTACCGGTATACAGTGTGTCCGGATCGACAGCGATCGTGTTCCAGCGAGTCAGTCGAATTCCGTTGTTTTCCGGGATAAAATCACTATCAACGGATTGACTGATCGCCGGAATCACCATATCCACCGGGATAACAAATTCACTGCCCGCAGCCGGAACCGGTTTGCGTCGTCCGGATTTATCGAATTCATTCAAGGTCATACGGATGCATTCAATGGCTTCGACCCGGCCGTTGCCGAGAATTTTGATGGGATTGGCCAGGAAGATGAATTCGACACCTTCCTGCTCGGCCTGATGGAGCTCTTCCGGATCCGCCGGCATTAATTCCTTCTGCCGACGATAAATCACCGTCACCTTTTTGGCGCCCATCCGCAAGGCGGTACGGGCGGAATCGATGGCGGCGTTTCCACCGCCGACTACTGCCACCTGCTGCCCCACTGAAACCGGGTTATTCAGATTAACTTCTCGCAGAAAATCGATCCCTCCCATCACTCCGGGCAAATCCTCGCCCGGAACGGAAAGTTTCAGGCCGGCCTGAGCCCCCACTGCCAGCAGGAGGGCCTGGTTATCCTTTTTAAGCTGATCCAGGCTGATATCCTTGCCGATCCGGGTATTGAACCGGAATTCAACTCCCATATGCTGGATATAGCGGGTTTCATAATCCAGGATCTCAGCCGGTAACCGGTAATTGGGGATTCCCCAGGCCAGCATCCCGCCGGCTTTGGGCATCGCATCATATACCGTCACCCGGTATCCATCCAGAGCCAGATCATAAGCCGCGGTCAATCCGGTCGGACCGGCACCGACTATGGCGACCCGTTCCGGACGCTCCTGTTTGGAGATCGGGATCTGGATATGGGGCTGATTCTGGATTTCCCAATCAGCCGCAAAGCGTTTCAGCCACTTGATGGCAATCGATTCATCCGTCTGTCCCCGCCGGCATTTGGATTGACACGGGTGATGACAGACCCGGCCACAGATTCCGGGCAACGGATTACGTTCCCGAATCAATTGCAGCGCATCCTTGAACCGACCCTCCCCGATCAGAGCCACATACCCGGGCACATTGATACCGACCGGACAGGCATTTTGACAGGGGGATTGGAACAGGGATGAACATACTCCAGCCGAACACTTTTTATATTTAATATGTTCTTCATATTCATGCCGGAAATAGCGAAGGGTACTCAGTACCGGATTGGCCGCCGTCTGCCCCAACCCGCACAGGGCTGTCTTGGTTATCTGCTCTCCCAGATTGATCAGCAGATCGATGTCCTCCATCTTCCCTTCACCACGGGTAATCCGATTTAGAATCTGCAGCATCCGCTTGGTTCCTACCCGACAGGGGGTGCATTTACCGCAGGATTCCTCGACAATAAAATCCATAAAAAACCGAGCCAGATCGACCATACAGGTATCTTCATCCATAATGATCAATCCGCCTGAACCCACAATCGCCCCCAGCTTTTTCAGAGACTCATAATCGACCGGGGTATTCAGATACTCCTTGGGGATACATCCGCCGGAAGGCCCTCCGGCCTGAACGGCTTTAAACTCTTTCCCCTTAGGAACTCCGCCGCCGATATCATAAATGATCTCTCCCATCGGAATTCCCATCGGGACCTCGATCAAACCGGTATTGTTGATCGCACCGGCCAAGGCAAACACTTTGGTTCCTTTGCTGCCTTCCGTACCCCACTGGGCAAACCATTCACCCCCGTTCAGAATGATGGGAGGGATATTGGCATAGGTTTCCACATTGTTCAGCAGGGTAGGACAATCGAACAAGCCCTTGACCGCCGGATAGGGAGGACGGGGGCGCGGCATCCCGCGTTTGCCCTCGACCGAATGGATCAGTGCCGTTTCTTCGCCGCATACAAAGGCTCCGGCACCGACCCGGATATCCAGGTCAAAGGAAAAATCGGTATCCAGAATAGTTTTCCCGAGCAAACCATACTCCCGTGCCTGCATGATGGCTTTGGAGAGTCGTTCGATAGCTAAAGGATATTCAGCTCTGACATAAACGAATCCCTGATCGGATCCGATAGTCCGCCCGGCAATAGCCATCGCTTCGATCACCGAATGAGGATCCCCCTCCAGCACCGAACGATCCATGAACGCCCCCGGATCACCTTCATCGGCATTACACAGCACATATTTTTTGCCGGTGGGGGATTGCCGAGCCAGATCCCATTTGATCCCGGTAATAAACCCGCCACCTCCGCGTCCGCGAAGTCCCGATTTCTTGACGGTTTCCACCACCTGTTCCGGGGTCATTTCAGTCAAGACCTTAGCCAGCGCCTGGTACCCATCACGGGCTATATACTCATCGATCGACTCGGGATTGATGATTCCGGAATTTCGCAACACCACTTTGATTTGGCGCTGAAAATAAGCGATATCTTTATAGGTCTCGGCGATCTTTTGGCTCCCCTTTTCCTGATAGAGCAATTTCCTGACCGGCCGGCCTTTGATAAAATGCTCATCGACAATCAGACTGACATCCTGGGGGGTGATTTTTTGATAAAAAACGCCTTCCGGATAAACCACCACCACCGGCCCGATATCGCAGGTTCCGACACAACCGGTCTGAATCAGCCGGATTTCCTTTGATAAACCCCGTTGGGTTAGTTCCTCTTCGAAGACCTGGTAAACTGATGCACTTCCGGAAGAAAGGCAAGCGCCACCAGCACAAACCAGAACCTGCATGCGATACATTTCCATTAAGGATTGCCTCCCCTCTTATTTCAACAGATAGGATTCCACCAACTGACCGTTGATGAGGTGGTCGTTGATCACTTTACGGATTTTTTCGGGTGTCATCAACTGATACCGGACCATCTGACCTTCCATTTCGACGGTCACGACCGGTTCACGGTCGCATAACCCGATGCAGCTGCTCTGAGTGATGGCTATATCTTTCAAACCGCGTTTGCCGATTTCATCCATCACGGCGTTCAATACGTCTCGGGCGCCGGCGGCGATCCCGCAGGTTCCCATATGAACCACAATTTTTTTCGTGAAATTGTCACTTCGTTCTTGAGAAATCTCTTGATAGTGTTCCTTGATCTTGCGCAGATCATTCAGATTGAGCTTTGCCATGGGGTCCCTCCGTCTTAATCATACTTGGCCAGAATCTCAGCGACCTTGGTTACCTTCATCCGCTGATAAACCTCGTCATCCACCACCATCACCGGAGCCAAACCACAGGCCCCGACACAACGATTGACTTCGAGAGTAAACCGCATATCCTTGGAAGTCTGGTTGACATCGATTCCCAATTCGGAATGGATATAATCCAAAATCCGTTTTCCTCCGCGAACATAACAGGCTGTTCCAAGGCAAACCCGGATGGTGTGACGCCCCCGGGGCACCATGGTAAAAAATGAGTAAAACGTTACGACACCATAAATCTCACTCAACGGAATGTCCATCTTGTCCGAGACATATTTCTGGACGGTCATGGGCAAATATCCGAATATTCCCTGGGCTTGATGCAGCACCATGATCAACGATCCGGGAACATTCCGGTACTCATCAATCACGTGATCGAGCAGTTGATACTTCTCCTGTTCAGACATTTGGTCAGGTTTATAGTCTTTAAGGTTCAGCAACACTGCCTCCTTTCGGAATGGAATGGTTCACTCTCCCCAAAACAGAAACATCCCGGCCAAACCAGAATCAGGATCAAAATCCTATTATATTCTGTTTGATATCCAGGATAAGAAAAACAATAAAAATCAGCATGGAACCGGTGTAAAAAACCGAGATCCGGCTAAAGGCCGGATCTCGGTGAGGAAAACCATAGCGTACATGCATGACCATCCACACTCCCAGCCAAAAATGAAACAGGGCATGGAGAGGATCCCGGGTCAGCATCAGTCCGATCAAACCGGCAAGGATCAGAATCCATCCGACGATCGGCAGGAGACGTTTATCAAATCGCATACAACCGGATTATGACCGGGTTTCTTCTATAATAACCCGAACCAGTTCATTACCGATGCGTTCCTGAGCCTCTTTGGTGGCCGCACCGATATGAGGGGTCAGACTGACCTTGGGATGCATCAACAAGGCCTGATTGTCGGTGGGTTCTTTATCGAACACATCGATACCGGCACCCCAAAGTTTACCCGAATTGAGGGCATTGAGCAGGGCCTTTTCATCCACTACTCCCCCGCGGGCGCAATTGATCAGGACCGAATTGGGCTTCATCAGCTCGAACTCTCTCTCCCCAATTACCGCCACTCCGTCCTTGCTCTTGGGAATGTGCAGCGAAACCACATCGGATTCCTTCAGCAAGCGGTCCTTATCCACCATGGTGATAAAATCGAGCGGGGCCTGGGTGACCATGGCATCAAAAGCCAGAATTTTCATTCCCAGGGCATAGGCCCTTTTGGCCAATTCCTGTCCGATACGACCGATCCCGATGATCCCCAGGGTTTTACCGGATACTTCACGCCCCTCATAGGATTTCTTCTCCCATTTGCCTTCACGCATCGTCACCGTCGCTTGAGGAATGAAACGATAAATCGAGAGTAAATGCGCCAGAGCCAGTTCCGCCACCGAGGCCGAACTGGCGGCCGGGGTGTTGACAACCTTAATTCCTTTAGCTTTGGCCGCTTCTACATCGATATTGTCCAAACCCACCCCGCCGCGGGCAATAATCTTAAGATTCGTCCCCGCATCGATCGCCACCTTCTTGACCTTGGTCGCGCTGCGCACAATCACAATATCATAGGGAGAAATAACGTCAGCCAACTGCTCGGGGGTTAAACCGGTTTTGACATCCACTTCAAAACCTTTCTCGGTCAGGGCCTGCATCGCCTCATTGGAAATCTTATCACAGACCATGATCTTCATTACATTCCTCCTTTTGGCTTAATGATTTAAAAGAATAACCGATCAAATATATGTTTTTTTTAGGTGGATGTCAAGGTTTTTAAGGTCCACTCCCGAAAAAACCCCCAATTTTTTTTCGGGAACTTTTTGCCGGGGTTTGGTTTTAAATGACAGAATTTTGGAATCTAATTGTTTTTTCAACTCTTAAGAAGCAGGCTTAACATGAGGAGTACCACAGATGATCACGATTTCCGATTTGACCCGTTATTACGGCACTTTTCTGGCCGTTGATCACATCAGCTTTGAGGTTCAAAAAGGAGAAATACTGGGTTTTCTGGGACCCAACGGCGCCGGTAAAACAACAACCATGAAAATCATCACCGGGTATATGCTCCCCACCTCCGGAAACATCACCATTGATGGTCTGGATGTGGTCCATCAATCGATGGAGATCAGAAAAAAGATCGGATACCTGCCGGAACACAATGCCTTGTATCTGGATATGGGAATCATGGAATACCTGACCTTTGTCATGAACGCCAGACATATCGAAAAGGCCAACTTTCAATCACGACTCAGCTATGTCATCGAAGTCTGCGGATTGAAAGAGATGCTGAAGAAAAACATCGGAGAGTTGTCCAAGGGATTCCGGCAGCGGGTTGGATTAGCCCAAGCACTGATCCACAATCCTGAGATCCTGGTATTGGATGAACCAACCGTTGGACTCGATCCCAACCAAATTGTAGAGATCCGAAATCTAATCAAAGAGATCGGAAAGGAAAAGACAATCATCCTTTCAACTCACATTTTGCCGGAGGTGGAAGTGACCTGCAACCGGGTGATCATCATCAATAACGGAACGATAGCGGCGATGGGAACCACGGCCGACCTTCAACGCTCCTCACAGGCTCAGGACAAAATCCGTCTGGTCTTCAGCGGAGATCAACCCCAATGGTCTGAAACGTTCCGACAAATCGGCGGTGTAAATACCGTAGCGGTAGAATCAAACGAAACCGAGACCGTATATAGTCTGGACGTCGATAAAGATATCGATCCGCGAACCGATCTGATGCAGATTATTGTGAAAAACAATCTGCCGCTGCTGGAGATCAAGCGGGAACAGATCAGCCTGGAAGATGTATTCCATCAGCTGACCCTGCGTAACTAAATCGAGTGTAATACTTAAGATAAAAGGAGAATACCATGAATTGGAAAACCATCCGAGCCATTTACCTAAAGGAATTGGCCAGTTTTTTTTATTCCCCCATGGCCTATGTGGTGGTCACCCTGTTTTTGCTGATTTTAGGCTGGTTTTTCACCGCCACCCTGTTCATTAACGGCGGCGAAGCCTCGATGCGACCCGCGTTCAACTATATTCCGATCATATTTTTGATTTTTGTTCCCGCCATCACCATGCGGACCATCGCCGAGGAAAAGAAAAGCGGCACCTTCGAACTGCTGGTCACCCTGCCGGTTGAGGATTCAGAAATCGTAGCCGGCAAGTTCCTGGCTTCTCTCAGCCTGATCGGTTCAGCCGTCATCATGACTCTGATTTATCTTTTGACGTTAATCAGCATGGGCAACGTGGACGGGGGAGAAGTTCTGGGCGGATATGTCGGCCTGATCCTGATGGGCAGCGCCTATGTATCGCTCGGGGTGTTGGCTTCCAGTCTGACTGAAAGCCAGATCGTAGCCTTTATCGTGGCCTTTGTTTTCTCGTTCTTTTTCTTCATTATCGATAAGGTCCTAATGTTCATGCCCATCTCTCTGGCTCCCTTCTTTGAATACCTGAGCCTGGATTATCATTTCGCCAATATCGCCCGCGGCGTACTGGATACCCGAGATATCATCTTCTACCTCTCCCTTTCGTTCATCTCACTGTATCTGGCTACCCAAATCCTGGAAAACCGGAAAACCGCTTAAGATCGGGGTCACGACCATGAAAAACTCTATGAATCTCAATAAACTTATCTCCATTCTGCTGGTGATCGGACTGGTGATCATTGCCAATATCGCCTCCCTCTATCTGTTCACCCGCTTCGATTTTACCGAAAACCACATCTATTCCATCTCCAATCCGTCCAAGAAAATCCTGGGAGAATTGAATGATCGGTTGACCATCAAGGCCTATTTCTCCAAGGATATGCCGGCCCCCTATAACAGTGTATCCCAGTTTGTCCGCGACCTGCTGGAGGAATACAAAGCCTATGGGAAAGGCAATGTCTATTTCGAATACATCAATCCCGGCGATGATAAAAAACTGGAAGAAGAAGCCACCAGCTTCCGGGTTCCGCCTTTACAGGTCAACGCTCTTGAAAACGACAAGATCGAGATCAAAAAGGTATATATGGGATTGGTGTTCCTGTATCAGGATAAAAAAGAGGTGCTGCCGGTCATCAGCAAAACTGCCGGCCTGGAATATGATATCACCGGCGCCATCAAACGCCTGATCGTCAATAAAAAGCAATCGATCGGGATTATCCAGGGGCATCGCGAACCGGCCATGAACGAAAAGCTGCAGACCATGTATTCCATTTTGCAGAAACAGTATGAAGTTCGGGAACTCAATCTGCCCCAATTGAATTCCATTCCCTCCGAGATCGGGATCAGCCTGCTGATCGCCCCTCAGGATACCTTTTCGATGGAGGATCTCTACAAAATCGACCAGTTTATCATGCGGGGCGGCAAAATGGGATTTATGATGAATGAGCATGCCGCCGATATCGGCCGTGGTATAGCCTTCCCTCTTTATCATAAACTGTCACCGTTTCTGGAGAACTTCGGGATCAAAATTAATAACGACATGGTGATGGACGCGCAGTGTATTCCCATTAAT
>JAGOEH010000266.1 GCA_017997825.1 Candidatus Delongbacteria bacterium
ATTATTTTTCCCCATCATTCCTTAGACTCCATTCGTCCGCTGTCTCAGCAGGACGCTGCCTATTTGTATGAGAATTATCTGTACCAGGGTGTGACCTCGGTCGATTATATAAAAGATCGGATCCGGTATGGTCCCGGAGCCGGTATCGATCAGGACGGGATTCTGGTGGCCTGGGCTCTCACCCATGACGATTCCGCCATCGGCATGATGCATGTGTTGGAACCCTACCGCCGGCGCGGCTATGCCTACGAACTGACTGTCTGGATGATCCACCGGATCCGCCGACTGGGGCGGATCCCCTTTGTTCAGATCGAAGAAGCCAATATCCAATCCATTCAATTAGCCCTTAAATTAGGATTTGTCCCTGACCGCCGGGTTCATTGGCTCGAAATCCGCTAACTGTTGTTTATACCCTGCCTCATCTCCTCATCCCATCATCATCATAAGCCATTATCCATCCCCCTATCCCGGATATCAAAAAGGAATCCAATGGTCTCACTGCGCGATCTTATTTTTCAGGATTTTTAATGAAAACGACGGACAGTGGAACTATTATAAAATCTTGTGGAAATAGGGGTTGACATTAAAATTAAGTTTGATTATGCTTGGGGGGCTGAATTCAGAAACGGGTATTCCGGCTGCGGACGGACTACCATTCATCATCCTGTCGGAATTGAAGGCATGCCGGTTCCGGGAAACATTTCATTCTATGAATAGGAGAGGATTTAGCTCATGGTTTCTCATCACCTTAAATCCATTGGTACGATTCTTTATAATCAATCGCTTGTCAAACTCCAGCTTTGGCCGGAATATAGGTCAGGATTGCTCCATCTGGATCAGTTCAGTCATGCCCTGATATTTTGGATCGATGGGAATGTCGTCTCCCGATCCGAAGAGCTTCAGCCGGCTGAGGGTATAGATTGCGTCCGGTCGGATTTCTCGGTTCCCTCGATGCTGATCCGGTTCAATCCCAGTCCGATTCGGATGAATGTGGTTCGGATCGATGCGGTTCATTCTGATCAGGGAATGCTTGTCATTCGGCCGGGATCGGTTCCGGAGGGTGCTCTGATTATCGATCTCAAGCCCTATTTCCCGATCGAAGACCGGGTTCGGGATTGCCGGCTTCCTGATAGCCTTTCATCTTGGTCTTCCGAGTATCGGGATGATGACCCGGTGTCAGGTCGGTATGAAACAGGATCTGATTCGATTCGATCTGAATCCGGTTTCGAGGAGGTGCTAAGGATCGAGTCCTGCGGCCGGATTGTGAAACGGGGCGGAGCCTGCCGGATTGAGCTGATGCCGGAAGGGACACTGGAACTATCGGATTGGGCTGGGTTTTCCCATCTCCAGGTTTTATGGTGGTTCAGCCGGTTCGATAAGGATATTTACCGCCAGGCGACCCAATGCAATCCGCCTTATGAAAACGCACCCCGGACCGGGGTATTGGCATCACGGTCTCCGGTGCGGCCCAATCCGGTTGCCATGACGACGGCTCGGATCATCGCTGTCGATCCGGCCCGATCGGTGATCGATATCTCACCGATCGATGCGTTTGACGGCACCCCGGTTTTGGGCCTCAGACCCTATATTCCGGCGCTCAGCCGTGTCAATGATTTCAAAATCCCGCCCTGGATCGATCATTGGAGTCCGTGGTTTGAAGAAAGCCGGCCTTCATCCGGAGCGGACCCGGATGATTTATCGGAATCGGATTATGCCCGACTGGATGCTTGGTGCGAGGAAGTGAGGAATAATCCGTCCGAAGAGTCCAGGTCGCCGGTCATCCTGCAGGACGAAGCGGAGGAGCATGATCGGATCATCATCAGCGGGGCAAGGGAGAATAATCTTAAAAATATCTCGGTAACGATTCCGTTACATCAGATTACCGTTGTGACTGGATTGAGCGGCAGCGGTAAATCCAGTCTGGCTTTCGATACCCTCTATGCCGAGAGCCGACGGCGTTTTATGGATACGCTTTCGTCCTCAGGCCGCCAGATTATGGGGTCCTTTGAACCCCCAGCCGTCGATCGGATCGCCAATCTTCCGCCGGCCATCGCGATCGAGCAGAAAACCCTCAGCCGAAATTCCCGTTCGACCGTTGCCACCATCACCGATCTGGGCGATTTTCTGCGTACCTTATTCGCTAAAATCGGTTTACGCCATTGTCCCCAATGCGGACGGGCCGTCGAGGCCCATTCCGTGCCTGAAATTCTGAACCGCCTATACCGATTAAAGCCCGGGGTTCAATTCCGGATCCTTTCCGGGGAATCCGGACAGGTCAAAGCCGGTTTTACCATGCCGAACGATCCGCACGAGGATGAATTCCGTAACCGATTGGATCATACGGTCCGGGAGATGCTCAAACATGAAAAGGGGGCTCTCCGGCTCAGTCTAAATGGCGGAGAATCCTTGATTCTCCATACTCGAAACCATTGCTACTATTGCGGGCTCTCCTTTTTTGACCTGACTCCTTCATCTTTCAATAATCTGAATCCTGAGAGCATGTGTCCCGATTGTGACGGATTGGGAACCCGGATGGAGGTTTCGAGGGAGCGGATCGTTTCCAATCCCGAGAAATCGATCCTGGATGGAGCTTCAGCCTGGTGGAGCGAGATGCGGAAGATGCTGAGCAAGCCGACCGGCAACTGGATGAAGGGAGAGGTTTTAGGTTTGGCGCGAGAAATGGCGGTGGATCTGGAGCGTCCCTGGAAGGATTTGCCGGAAGAATTTCGGCATCAGGCCCTGTATGGAAGCGGAGGCCGGGACGTGACCCTGAGTTACCAGGGAGCCCGGGGACGGACCGGGGACATTACCCGGCCGGTGGAGGGCGCCGTTAATCATATCCGGCGTCTGTTCCGGGGATCTCATGGGCGCAATTCTCATGAATTCTATCTTCAGTTTATGGAGCAATCGGAATGTCCGACCTGTAAAGGCGAGCAGCTCAATTCGGAAGCCCGCCGGGTAACGGTCGCCGGTATGCGCTTTCCGGAAGTCTGCGCCATGTCGATCGGTCAACTGGATCAGTGGCTGGAGCAGGTTCCGGTACACTTGTCCGCCGAACAGAACCAAATTGTCCGAGATTTACTCCGCTCGATCCGCCAAAAGAGCCGGGCTTTGGTTGAGGTGGGATTGCATTATCTGAGCTTGAAACGTCCCATCAATACGCTTTCGGGAGGGGAAGCCCAACGGCTGCGTCTGGCTTCTCAGTTGGGCTGCGGATTGTCTCATCTGCTGTATGTGCTGGATGAACCCTCGGTCGGACTCCATGTCCGCGATCAGCAGCGGCTGATCCGAACCATGCAGCGTCTGCGGGATAAGGGCAATACCCTGGTGGTGGTGGAACATGATCCGGGGATCATGCGGCAAGCCGATTACCTGATCGATCTGGGACCCGGAGCCGGAACACATGGAGGCCGGATTTGCGCCGTCGGTACACCTGATGAGATCATGGCCAATCCCGAATCGATCACCGGCCGCTACCTGTGCCGGACAACCTCCATGCCGGATCTGCATTCACGCTCTCAACGGCCATCGAGCGGGCAACTCAAAATCTTCGGGGCCAGCAAACATAACCTCAAATCAGTCCAGGCCGTTTTTCCTTTGGGATCCCTGATCTGCGTCATCGGCCCCAGCGGTTCGGGCAAAAGCAGTCTGGTTACCCAAACCCTCTATCCGGCCCTGAGCTATTATTGTCGGCATAGGGTATGGTTGAGAGGGGAGTATGACCGGATCGAGGGCGCCGATCAATTGGATCAGGTGATCGCCATTACCCAGGAAGCGATCGGTCGAACCCCGCGGTCCAATCCCGCCACCTATACCGGGCTGTTTGATCCGATCCGGAATCTGTTTGCCGCTACCGATGCGGCGCGACACAAGCATTATTCAGCCGGCCGCTTCAGCTTCAATTCCCGGGAAGGCCGTTGCGAATCATGTCAGGGAGAGGGACGGAAAAAAATTGAGATGAACTTTATGCCTGATGTCTGGATTACCTGTGCGGAATGCCATGGAAAACGATACAACCATGATACCCTGAAAATTACGTATCAG
>JAGOEH010000267.1 GCA_017997825.1 Candidatus Delongbacteria bacterium
GCGCTGTTATCTCCGCCCTTCAGGATCGAGAAACCGTCTTGGATGCTCATCGATTTGATGGCATTGATGAAGATGGGGCTAGCTTTGGAACTGGCTTTCTCGGCGGCCGTGTTCAGGGTATGATGAAACTCTTCCACCTGCTTGCTCAATCCGAACTGAATCAGTTTATCCTGTACCGGTTTGAATTTTTCCGGCAGGGGAATCTTGATCAGCGGATTTTTCCAGAATCCGTCGGTGACCGACGAAAGAGAGACGGTGCGTTCCGTTCCGATCTTCAAGGCTTCCTTTAGGCCGGCAATCACCTCCGATTCGGTTAATCCCTTCTTTGATGATAGTCCGGATTCCAATAAATCGGAAATATCTTTGGAGGTGACGCTTTTACACGAGAAAAAAAGGCTCGCTGAAATCAGCAGCAATCCAATCCATAGGATTTTCATATTTCACCCGCTTCGGTTTTGAATTTACGGTGATACTCTTTGATCTGGTTTTCCCAAAATCTGACTTTTTCTTTTTCCCGATTCAGTTCCAACATCATCGAAATGATCATCTCATTGGATTCCATCACCTGTTTTTCCATGTCCTGGAAGGTATATCGGAGGTGTTCGGACAGGGCATCGACATCCTCCCGGCTGTTTTCGGGGGCATCGATCTGAGGAGCATAGAATGAATCGGTCATGGTTTCTCGGATGATGGTTTCGATCGCGTCAAACAGCAGCTTCAGATTCTTGAGGGGGCGGATGATGCCGAGACTGCCGGAATGATAGGCCACCTGAGTCAGGGTTTCATTCAGAGTGGAGGTGGTGATCAGGTAGACCGGGATTCCGAGCTGGTGCTCCTTGATGATCCGGGGAACATAAAAATCGGGGAAATCGGAGAATTCAATATTGCTGAAAATCAGATCGATGGGGCGCTTCTTGATCATTCCCATCAGTTCGGCCGGATTGCTCAGTATGAACAAATTTTCCACATACTGGCCGAGCTTTTGGCATGTCAGGGTGATGATCTTCCGGATCGACTCGCTCTCCTCAATCAGAAGGATCGATTTTTTCTTCATGCTGACCTCCTGGTAATCCGTTCAATAAACGTGAAAGGTTGCTTGCTGGGAGTTGGAATTCCCAGCCGGATCGGTCAGGCTGACGCTCAGGGTGTGTTTTCCGACAGATAACGGGTGCCTCGGTCTGTAAATCAGAACCTTACGGACCGCGTCCCATTCAGGGATCACCTTGGTTTGGTCCAGCCGGCATTCGATACCCTGATCGTAAAGTCCGCTACCGACATCACTGATTCCGATTCGGATCCTGACATTGTTTTTCTTCATTTTTCCTTTTTTCAGATTCAGAAACCGGATACTGGGTTTTTGGGTGTCTTTCAGCAGAACAAAGCTGCTCAGCCGGTTGTAAGTTCCCTGATAGGCCTGGCCGTTGTAGTCTTTACCAAGATAGCTGATCCGTCCCCCGCTGATCCGGTACAGTCCGACCTTTTCCTGAAGGGGTGACTTGATTCGAATCGTCAACGGAGAAGCAAAGATTTCATAATGGGGCTCGAAAGAATAGACCTGGCTGCATGGGATCAGTCCGACCGGGATGGAATAGGATTTGGGATCGAAGCTGTAACTGAAAACGGCCGTACGGTTGGTGGCGCATTTTTCGCTCAGGCGGATCTCCAGCAGACTGTCCGGAGAATACAGAATGGCGCTATGGAACGGATCGATCAGTTGATTCTTCCATTGAATCAGGATATTATCCGATTCCAGCCAGAGTGAATTGGTTCCATTGCGCAATTGGGAATAATCCATCAGGTATCGGATCGATTTGAGACCCCGGCAAATCCCCGTAATCGACTGGGTTTCGTTCAATTTGGCGGCGGTCTGCCGGATGGGACTCTGACCGGTCAGGTCGATCGTCAGAATGTGGGATGAGGGGATGATTTTGAAGGTGGGCTTGCCGGTATTCGTTGCAGCCGGCCGGATTTCAGATAATGGATAATAGGCCTGATTGACCACTCGTTTGTGACGATTGATGAATTCCACGTGGAGCAGATAGCGATCTCCGGCGCTATACCGGGTTGGTACGACCCCTTCGGCTTTCCACAGTCCCTGGTTCTCGTTCAGCATCATACTCCGGCATCCGTTCCAGGCCAACGCTTTGCCGGTGATCTTGTCGTGGAATGATGCTCGCATTGTGATGGATTCGGGGAGAGTATACTGGAATCGAACGGTGGATGAACTCGAGTTCCACTGGGTGATCCCGGGCGTCCGGTGATGGGATTGGGCATAGAACCATACCCGGCTGGTGGAGGTATTACCGTAAATATCACTGACGATGATGCAGAATGAATGGAGACCGGGGGATAGCTTTGATGTGCGGATAATGCCTCCATCATTTTCGGGATCTTGTTCCATTCTGGCATTGAAACGATAGAGGCGCTGATGCTGAGCGCTGGTACGGGTATAGCTCTCATTGTTGTAATCGATGTGAACCTGGTAGCGTTCCGCCCGATTCAGCACATCAAACTGGTAGTGATAGATGGTATCCTGGTCCAACACCAGGATTTTTTTATATATATTGATCGGGTTATGATAGTTATCATGGCGGTCTTTGACCTCGATCTCGATTCCCCAGTTGCCGTATAATTGCAGGGTGTCGTTGACCGGTAATTGACTGAAGGTACAGCTTCCGGTCAGATCATTGACCCGGCTGGAGGCGGCCAATGGAATCAGAAATATTTTGCGGATCTGCGGCGGAATTCGATCTGTGAAAAAGCCGGCCAGGGTGGTCAAGAGGGGATTGATCGGTTGGTCAAGAGAATCCAGTATTTCAAAATGCAGATGAGGGGCTACTGTTCCCGAATTGCCGATATAGGCAATCACATCGCCGGCTTTGACCGGATAGCGATCCGGCGGCAGGGTGATATCCACCGAATAGATTCCCCTGGCCTCCTGTTCCGCTTCCACAATTTCAGTCAACCCCTTTACAAAGCCTTGGTTGTGGGCATACAGCGCCTTGCGTCCGTCCTTTAAGGTCAGATAGAGCATTTTGCCGTATCCGCTAGGGAACATCCGGATTCGGCTGATGTATCCGTCGTCCAAAGCCAGAGCCGGAACTCCCGTTTTACCGTAAACCCGGAAATCGATACCCTCATGAAAATGGTTGGTACGGAATTCTCCAAAACTGGATGAAAAACTGGGAATATCCTTGACCGGATAAACATAATCGGCCTGTAGGCGGAGGATGAGGATACACGAAATCAGAACGATCCGTTTCATTGATACCCATAATACGGAAATATTTTGGTGTTGTCAAGTTTTTATTCCTATTCGGGTCTTGCGGGCATGAATTATCGATCTGTGAGATCCGGCCGAAAGGAGTGGCTGAATTCCGTCGGCCTAAAAATTACTTGACAAAACTACCAGCCGTTCTATATTATCGGATACAGCCCTTTGTTCATTATAAGTTTACTATCGGCACTATCCTGCCGGCATATGATTTTATGGTGCCGATTCCTGTCGGGTGAACCCCGATGGGGGAGTGGAGCGGGAAACGGAATGATTCAGGAATCGATCCGGTGGTGGCGATTCCTTATGGCAGATCGAATGAGTGTGAGATTAAACAGACCATCTGGGGTGAACCCGGATAAAAGGAGAAACGATGAATATTTCGATTGCGCCGTTGGATTTGATCTTGCTGGGTTTGTATTTTGTGGTGATTATCGGGATTGGGGTCTATTTTTCGAGACGTGGGCGGACCAGTACCGATTATTTTTTGGCGGGCCGGAACATGGTTTGGGTGGGGGTTGGGGCATCGCTGTTTGCCGCCAATATTTCGAGTGAGCATTTTATCGGATTGGCCGGATCGGGAGCGGCCAGCGGATTGGCAGTCGGCCACTTTGAATGGCTGGCCTGTTTCATGGTGTTGATTTTAGGCTGGGTATTCGTTCCCTTCTACCTCAAATCGGGGGTCTTCACCATGCCGGAATTCCTGGAACGCCGGTATAATAAAACCTGCCGGATGTACCTGACCAGTATCTCGATTGT
>JAGOEH010000047.1 GCA_017997825.1 Candidatus Delongbacteria bacterium
GACACTGATCCAGCGAAGCAGGTTGAGATAGGAGCCGGCTTTGTCGTTGGTCCCGGAGGCTCTGGCTCCGCCGAACGGCTGCTGGCCGACCACGGCTCCGGTCGGTTTGTCGTTGATGTAGAAATTTCCGGCGGCATGGCGCAGAATGGATTCGGCCTGAACGATCGCATACCGGTCCCGGGCCATGATCGACCCGGTCAGCCCGTATCCGGAGGTCGTGTTGCACAGATGCAGGGTTTCTTCCACCTTGGAGGCAGGATAAAGATAAACCGTCAATACCGGTCCGAAGATCTCCTCGCGCATCAGACGCGAATCGGGTGATTTTGACAGGATGATGGTCGGGTCAATAAAATATCCGGTCCGGTCGCTGTAACCGCCGCCGCAGATAATCTGATAGTCGTCGGGCTGTGATTTGGCCAGCTCGATATAGGACGTGATATTCCGAAAGGCTGTATGATCGATGACCGCTCCCATGAAATGGGTGAAATCCGCCGGATCGCCGACTTTAATTTCAGCGGTCATCGTAATCGCCAAATCCCGGATCTCACCCCACATCTCCTGAGGGATATAGGCCCGGGAAGCCGCCGAACACTTTTGACCCTGGAATTCAAAGGCCCCGCGGATCATGGCCGAGGCACACGATTTGGGATCAGCCGAAGGGTGAACAAAAATAAAATCTTTACCGCCGGTTTCTCCGACAATGCGGGGATAGGAACGATAGGTATCGATATGCCGGCCGATATACCGCCACATGGATTGAAAAACAGCGGTCGAACCGGTAAAATGGATGCCGGCCAGATCAGGCGAGGCCAGAACGGTATCTCCGACCTGACTGCCGTTGCCCGGAACAAAATTGATGACCCCGTCGGGTAGTCCGGCCTCCGCAAGCAGCTTCATCACGAAATAAGCCGGGTAAACCGCACTCGAAGCCGGTTTCCACAGCACTACATTCCCGGTCAGTGCCGGTGTTCCGGCCAGATTCCCCCCGATCGACACGAAATTGAAGGGCGACACGGCGAATACGAATCCTTCCAGCGGACGGTATTCCAAACGGTTCCATATCCCCGGCTGGTTGGTGGGCTGCTCGTGATAGATCTGCTGGAGATAATAAGCATTAAACCTGAAAAAATCCGCCAGTTCGCAGGCGGCATCGATTTCGGCCTGAAAAACCGTTTTAGACAGGTTCAGCATGGCCGCCGCATTGATGGTGGCGCGGTATGGACCGCTCAGCAGATCAGCCGCTTTCAAAAAAATGGCGGCCCGATGCTCCCACCCCAATTCTTCCCATTGCGCTTTGGCCTTGATGGCCGCCGTAATCGCCAGATTGACCTCGGCCGGACCGGCCTGCGAATAGCTTCCCAGCCGGTGCCCGTGACAGTGCGGCATGATACAGGTTCCGGTCTGTGAGGTCCTGATCTCCTTCCCACCGATAATCAGCGGAATATCGATCGACTGGGAACTCAATTCGGCCAGTTTGGCTTTGACCGCCGCCTTCTCGGCCGATTGGGGCCGATAATCCTTGATCTCCTCATTCCGCGGCGACGGAACTGAAAAAAATGCATTGGCCATGATTTCTCCCTCCTGATCCCGATTATTCGATGCTCGAATTGAAAATGATATGGTCGGTATCAATGGCGATCTGAAGCTCCTCGTTGGTCGGCTCGACCATGATCACCGTCGGTGAATAGGGCATCGAAATGATGCCTTCCTGAGAGCCGTTTTCCAGATTCTTCCGATAATCCATGAAAATGCCGATGTTTTCCAATCGGTGACAGATACGCTCCCGCATCCGGATACCATATTGCCCGACTCCGCCGGTAAACACCAGGGCATCCACCTTAACCAGATTGGCGGTATAGGCGCCGATATATTTGCGGATACTGTAAGCGTAAACATCCAACGCCTCGATGGCCTGGCGGTTGCCCTGTTCGGCGGCCTGCTCTACGTCTCTCAGATCGTTGGATATGCCCGAAAGACCCAGTAATCCGCTTTTTTTGTTCAGGATCTTGTTCATCTCATCAACTGTAAATCCCCGTTCCAGCAGATAAAATATAATAGCCGGATCGATATCGCCCGATCGGGTTCCCATCATCAATCCCTGTAGCGGCGTGAATCCCATCGAGGTATCGATCGAACGGCCGTTCTCGATGGCCGTAATCGAACAACCATTGCCCAGGTGGCAGGTGATCATATTGGTGTTGTCCAATGACCGCTTCAGATACTTGGCTGCTTGGGCGGCAACATAGCGATGACTGGTGCCATGGAATCCATAACGGCGAATCCGGTATTTTTCGTACATTTCCCGGGGCAGGGCATACAGATAGGCTTGCGGCGGCAAGGTCTGATGAAAGGCCGTATCGAATACCGCCACCTGTTTGACGTCCGGCAGCAATCCCTCCGCTTCCCGGATTCCGATCAGATTGGGCGGATTGTGCAACGGCGCCAATTCTATATTGTCCTCAATAGCTTTCATCACCTTCTCATCAATCAGCACCGATGAGGCATAAGTCTCTCCGCCGTGCACCACCCGGTGTCCGATTCCGCCGATATCCCGGATGTCATTGATGATTCCGTCCTGGCTGTCGGTCAATACCTCCCTGATAATCTCCATGGCCCGTTTATGATCGGGTATCTCACACTCCCGCTCGATCTTTTTACAGCAGCTCTGCTGCGATACCCTGGCCGTTTTCTCCCCGATCCGCTCCACCAGCCCTTTGCCCAGACTTCTGCAGTCCGGCATCTGAAAAACTTCATACTTCAACGACGAGCTTCCGCAATTGATTACCAGGATCATCCTGGCTGACAGCATTTCCTGACTCATGGTTCACTCCTTTTCATTATGGTGACGGATGAGTATAGTATAGACATTTCCCGGCAAATGTCAAATTTTTTCGGGGTGATTTTGATGTTTATCATGAAATTCATATCCGTTTCCTTTTGTCCTGATGACTTAATCATCGAGATCTTCATTTAATCGTTAGTCTATAAAAATCATGATAACCTCGGATGGAGAATCGGGATCACCACTTCGACAAAAATGTCGCCGGGAGTTCGACAAAATTGTAGGGAATGAACGGGGTTTGATTCTTTGCCAATAACGTAACTCTATGTAAAAATGAGAGATAAGTGATTGTGGTCGACTCGGGCATTGGGAATGCACCAACGAATGGTGAACGAAAAACTCAACGGAAGGAGTAAGTCATGAAAAAGTGGAGCTTAATCGGATTAGCTCTGATGATGGTGAGTGTATGGATCACCGGTGCAGCGGCTCAGGGCCGTTGGAATGATCACGGAAAGGGCCGGCATCAGGGGGATTCCCTTTTGCGGGACAGTCTGACCTGGATCGAAACCTCCGGCCGGGTTGTGCTGGATACCTCGGCCTATCGGGATTTGTATTTGTTGGACAGCGATGATGATGGAATCCCGGAGTATCTGCTCAATTTCGGGCCACGGTGGATGAATCAAGACAGTATCGTCAAACCGGGCGATGGGGAAACAGCCTCCGTTAAGGGCTATTTACACACCCGGTTTCGGAATCTCCGCTGGGAAGAGATCGAGCAGGCCATCGAAGTCGTTGAGCTGAATGGTGTAATTATCCGAGATACGGCCAACTGGTTTTGTGATTCCTGCTCCCATGTCTTCAACCGGCATCATGGACGGAAGATCAAGGATCCGAACGGCGGATTCGGTCACTATCGGCTGCTGGATATTGACAGTCTGCAGAGTTTCAAGGGGGTGGTGATGACCGATACCAGTCTGCTCAAACACCGGACAGTCTATCTGCTGGATATCGATGCGGATTCAGAGGCCGATTACCTGCTGGGATTGGGGCGACGTCATAATAATACCACCAATGGATATCCGGTCGATGGCGATACGGTGACCCTGGATGGGGTTGTTCGGGAAGAGACCTACTGTGGTCTGGATCTGCCGTTGATCGTGGTGGTCAATCTGAATGGAGTAGCCTGGAGAACCTTCCCCGCGACCGGTGATGATTCTACGCTGGTCACCGTCAAGAACCGTTCCCGACTCCAGGCCGTCTGCTACCCCAATCCCTTCAATCCCACCATTACCATCAGTTTCACCCTGACCGAACCGTCCCAGACTGAGGTTGTCATCTATAAT
The DNA here is from genome assembly GCA_017997825.1 of Candidatus Delongbacteria bacterium. Lineage (GTDB taxonomy): Bacteria > JAGOEH01 > JAGOEH01 > JAGOEH01 > JAGOEH01 > JAGOEH01. Next base: position 4,126 of record JAGOEH010000047.1, read on the forward strand.
ATCACCGGACGGAAGGTGAAAACCCTGAATCACTCGTATTTAAATGCCGGGGAGTACCGCTACCAGTGGGACGGAATGGATGAACACGGCGGAAAAGCAGCCGCCGGAACGTATTTCTCCGTCATTAAAACCGATCAGGAAACCCAGTCCCGGAAAATTATTTTCTTGAAATAATCCGGAAAATGAGTATAATGGTATCATGATCCATAACCACAACGGCGGAGACTGAGTGAAACAGTCTCCGCCGTCGTTCCGTTTAAAAGGTCCATCATGAAAATCTATCCGTGTGTCCTCTTCATCCTTTTGAGCATCAGCCTGAGTTGGGCCGGCAACCGCTTTGTCGATCGCAACCGCGATGGGATCAATGACTGGTTTGTTGACCGTAATGGAGATGGGATCAATGATGTGGATCAGAAACCCTATCCCCACAATTTCAGTTTTATCGATAAGAATCAGGACGGGATCAACGATCTGTTTGTTGATCAGGATGGTGATGGCGTCAATGATCTGGATAATCCGCTTTGCTCGGTCATCGATGCGGATGGTGACTATATCAATGATATCACCGGCATACCGTATCGAAACAACTCACCCAACGGCTATCGTTTCGGGTTTATCATCGAGGAAAAACAGATCCGGATCGAGAAATTTCTGGATCAGGATGGCGATGGAATGTACGACCGGGTTCACGAACACTTTTTCCGGGATCTGGACGGAGATGGATTCAACGATCATTTTATCGACCGGAACGGAGATGGGATCAATGACCGTTTTCAGATGAAGAATCAGAACCGTTTTCTGCTGCGGCCCGGAGCCCGGCGTCCCCATGGTCCGCCACCCGGCCGGCCTTAACCGCGGAGCATCATGATCCGAATATTTATTGTCATTTTGATGGTGACCTGCCTTACCCTTCAGGCCCAACTGCGCTTCAATCTGGAACAGACGACCGCCTATCACAGCAACCTGACTACCGATCATACCCAAAAGGGGGATTGGCTTTTCTATTTTTCAGGTACCGCCGATTTCCAACGCGGCCCCGTTTCCTTCACCTATCAGCCTGATCTGTTTCTTCCCACCCGCTATCATGAATTCCTAAATTATAGCCAGGCCATGGATCTGACGTGGAGTATCGTCTCGCGGTCGAATCTGAATTCCCAGCTTTCGGCCGGATTCTTCGATCTGACCTTCCCCGATTCCAATTATCAAACCTTCAACACCACCTCCTATCACCTTCAATGGCAGCTCCAGAGCGATCTGAGTCCCGAACGCTCCTGGTACCTGTCCGCCGCGCTTTATTCCGACCAGTACCGGCATTACCCCTCACTCGATCACTGGCGCTTCAATCTGACACTCAAAACCTTTCTGTATTGGCAGGGATTCACCTTCCGGCCTGAATTGGAGTATGGATATAAGGATTATCAAGAACAGCCGGCCGATACCGAACCGAGCGGCCCTCCCTGGGGTGATCCCGGCTGGAATCAGAATAATCGGGGCAATCCCCGGTCCTGGATCCGGTACCGGAATGAATCGGATCATCCTCAGTATCTGCTGCCCGGATTGGTCATCAGCCGCTCGCTGGGCCACCATACCGGTATCAATCTGAATTTATCCCGTAATATTTTGATCGATTCTTATGCGGCCCGCCCTCAGAACGATGAAACCTTCTATTTTTATCCTCTCTGGGACGACCGCTTTGCTTATCATGAGACCAAGCTTCAGGCGGGACTCACTTGGAGGCCCGATCCCCTCAATACCCTGCGATTGATGCTGGAGGCCGGCGATCGCAATTATCCCTCCTTCCGTCTGATCACCCCGATCCTGGAAACCGAACTCCAACGCCGCGACGATTATCAAACCGGACGTTTGAGTTGGTCCTCCGAGTACTGTTTCAAACTGCCGCTCGATGTCAGGACGGAATTGGTCTATACCCATCATTATTCCAATTATTGGTTTTACCGTTATCATGTTGTTCAATTCAACCTGAGCGTCACCTACCGGTTCTGAATATGAAAACCAAGATTATCGGCTGGTTGGGGGGGATCGCTCTCATGATCCTGCTGGTCATATGGGGGTTTTCCCTGATCGAGCAGCGTCAGTATCAGGATTTTCTGACCCGGATCAGCAAAGACGCTCAATTGTTCCAGATTTCCTTTTCACGTTTGATCGAATCCAAGTATGTGCTGGAAGAGGGATTCTATCAGGAGATCGAGAGCGCCAAGTCTCAATTGATCGAGGATTACCGGCATCACCGCCCGCTGAATCATTACCGACCTCAGGTGATGTGGGTCGCTGACCACCAAGGTCGCCTTCTCTATACCGATTCACGGATCCGTTCCGATCAGATTTCGGAGATCGGCGCGGCGGTGATGGAGGCCGTCGATCAGGATCATGGTGATTTTACATGGTTTCCCGGCTACCTCCGGACCGATTCGGCCCTCTTTTTCATCCAGGCTGAATCCCGGCAAAACCTTATCTTCGGTTTGGGTCTCCAGGTCCCGGCGCCCGAAATGATGGAATCGATCACCCATATCAACCGATTCATGGAAGATTATTTCCAATTCAGCAGTTTTATCTATGTCGGCTGGCAGAATGACGACGGGATCATGGCCGCCTCTCCGGCCTTTCTCAGTCTCTCCCGGATTGCCGGCGATCCGTTTCTGCAGAATGTCACCCGGATCAAATCCCGACAAACAACCTATCAGGACCGGATCATAGCGGAAATCGTCCTGCCGCTGGTCATCAGCCGGAATCCCCAGGGTATTCTGAGAATCGGGTTTTCTCTCCAGCAATACCGCCAGGATGTGATCAATTTCCGATGGCGAAGCATTTCGGCTCTGCTTTTGATCTCGGGCGTCCTGCTGGTCGGTTACGGGTATACCTGGCATCGGAACCGTATCCGGATCCTGAATCAGGAATACTACAATCTCTCCAACTATACCGGTCTGATCCTTCAATCCATCGATGACTCAGTTGTCGTGATGGATACCCGGCGCCGTCTGGTCTATTCCAATACCGCTTTTTTAAAACTGGTCGGATTACCCGAATCGGACCGAATCGAGGCCGGTCACACCATCGACCGCTACCTGCCTTTACCGGCCATTCTGAGCAATCCATCCGGTGATCTGGAATTCGTCAATCTGAATCATGAAAAAAAATCAATCGACTATCAACTTAAGGATTTTACCGACAGCCATGGAAATACCCAGAGAATCATTCTGATCCGCGATATGAGCCGCTTCAGGGAACTGGAACAGCGGAATCGCCGGACGGAACGGATGTCGTTGCTGGGTAAAATGTCATCGATGGTGGCGCATGAAATCCGGAATCCCCTCAATACTGTTCACATGATTATCCAGCGTCTGGGAATGGAGTTCTCCGTTACCGAAAAAAAAGAGGACTATCTTCATTTTATTGCCCTGGTCCAACAGGAGGTCAGGCGGATCAACCAAATCGTCACCCGTTTCCTCGAGTATGGCCGTCTGCCTTCTCCGATCAAACAGTGGGTCGATCTGGGGGATATCCTGGTCGATATGCACCAGATGGTCGAGATATGGCGGCAGGAAAAAGATTTTCAATTCGATATGGATCGGGTTTCATTGATGATGAACCTGGATCGGAACCAGATATTGCAGGTCCTGATCAATCTGCTGAAAAACGCCTTCCAGGCCCTGCCGGAATCCGGCGGTCGCATCGAACTGCGAATCACCCGTAAGCCGGCTGAAATGGTGATGACGATCCGGGATAACGGTTTTGGGATTCCCCCTGATCGGATCGATAAGGTATTTGAAATGTATTTTACCACCAAATCGGATGGGTCGGGTTTCGGTCTGCCCATATCCAAAAAAATCATTGAAGAGCATGGCGGAAGGATCGAACTGGACAGCCGTGAGAATGAGGGGACCGAGGTCCGGATCAATCTGCCGATCGAACCGCCCCCACCCCAAGGTCCAGTTGTCCCGGATGAAGCCGATCCTTTGGTGGGCACGAAATCATGAACTGTAAGCATCAATTGGCCCTGTTTCGGATGACGTTCCGTCAAAGGGGAGAAGCTGAAGCCAGGATTGTGTTGAAAGGATTCATTGATTTTCATCATCCAATCGGGAGATGAGTATGCAGGAAAAAATTATGCTGGTCGAGGATGAGGCCTTTCAGGCTGAAGTATTGACCGGATTTTTAAAGCGGAACCATTATGAGGTGGTATGGGCAAAAGGGGTCAAAGAAGCCCGGCAAGAGATCCAGCACCAGATTCTGGACCTGGTACTCTCCGATTTCCGTTTGAATGACGGGAATGGGGAAGAGGTGCTGGAAGAGCTCAAAAAGGATCATCCAGGACTGCCCTTCATCCTGATGACCGCTTACGGCAATATCGATCTGGCGGTCAGGATGATGCAGAAGGGAGCCTATACCTTCCTGGAAAAGCCGATCAATCTGCCGGGGTTACTGGAAAACGTTAAAAAGGCCATCCAGCAGAAGAATATCCTGCGGGAAAACATGCTGCTCAAAGAAAACCTTAAGCGATACCGGGATCATGAGATTGTCTATCGCAGCCGGAGTATGCAGGCAATCATGGAATTGGCGGCGAAGGCGGCCAAAACCCCGGCCAGTATTCTGATCACCGGGGAGAGCGGAACGGGCAAAGAACTGATCGCCCGTTTCATCCACCGCCATTCCGAACGGGAGGCTAAACCCCTGGTTTCGGTCAATTGCGCGGCTCTATCGCCTACCTTGCTGGAAAGCGAGTTGTTCGGTCATGTCAAGGGGGCTTATACCGGTGCCGATTCCAATCGGACCGGCCGCTTCGAACAAGCCCATCAGTCCACCCTGTTTTTGGATGAGATCGGGGAGATCGCTCCCGAATTGCAGGTCAAACTACTGCGGGTGCTGCAGGAACGCACCATTGAACGGGTCGGCAATAATCAGCCCATTCGGGTGGATATCCGTCTGATCACCGCCACCAACCAGCATCTGCCGGACCGAATCGCTCAGGGGTTATTTCGTGAAGATTTATATTATCGGCTGAATGTGTTTGAGATCCATCTGCCGCCTCTCCGGGAACGGCGGGAGGATATTCCGGAGATCGTGGAGGCCTTTATCCGGCGCTATAATACGGAACACCATGCCCGGATCGAAGGTATCCGTCCCATGGCGCTGGCCAAACTGATGGACTACGATTTCCCGGGTAATATCCGGGAACTGGAAAATATCATCCAGCGTGCCTTCATCATCAGCGATGGAAGACATCTCGAACCGGACGCCATTGCCATCCAATCCCGGCCCCCGGTTGCCGGTTTCTCCGGATCGAATCGTCCCTTGGCGGAACAGGTGGAAGACCTCGAAAAAAAAGAGATCATCAAAGCCTTGACCCGTTCCCAAGGTAATCAAAGCCAGGCGGCAGTCCAACTGGGACTCACCGAACGGGTCCTGCGGTATAAAATTGCTAAATATGAGATTCCATCCCATGATTTCAAATAGCGGGTAAGTGTTTCAGTCGATGGTTGAATAAATCGGTGTCGGGATCACAAGTATAGAGCCTGACGTTTGATCCCGGCATGATTGTCAATTCGATTCAGGCCGTTGTAGCGAGCGAATAAGGGAACTTGCGATGATCCATTAGTGCGGCGGGTAATGCCTGATTAGGAAAGCATGACAGATTGAGGCCGGATCGAGTGCTTAGGTCTGGATGGCCTGCAGGATACCGGAAAAATCCAAAAAACCCTCCATCAATGAACTGTCGACCGGTTTACGATGCCGGATGGCCTGATAAAAATCAAGCCATTCTTCATAATATCCCTGGCTCTCTTCTTGGTCGATCTGCCGGCAATGAACTCCCTCCTTTTTCAGATTGACCTCCCCTTTTTCGATCAACAGACTCCCCTCGGTACCGAAAATCTGCAATCGGTTTTCATGGAATCCGGCTGAACTGTAAAACAGATTCAGAACTCCGGTGGGACCGCTTTCGGTATAGAACTGGTAAGAAAGGGTATCCATCTCGCCGATTTCCGGCCGGATCTGGCGGATCATGCTGTTGCCCTTATGAATCTCACCGAACAACATTCGAAGCGCGGCGATATTGTGCACCCCGCCGTCAGTCAGAAATCCGCCGGGATATTGGTGATGAATGCGCCACTCGGTCTGAGCGTAATGATTGTTGATATCCATGTAATAAAGGGAATCCCATTTGACAAAATAGGGCCGGCCAATGATCCCGAATTTCAGACGCTCTTTCAGGCGCCGCAGTACCGGCTTATAACGCAGGTTTTCCGCCACCATCGAAACACTCGATACTTTGCTGGAAGCATCCAGCAATTCCTTAGCCTCTGCCAGATTGGCGGCAATCGGTTTTTCCATCAGGACGTGCTTACCGGCTTTGAAAGCCTCCATGGCCACCTCATAGTTCAGATGGATCGGAAGCATTAGACCGATCGCCTCGACCTCCGGCCTGGCCAATAATTCCCGATAATCCAGCTCATAGGGCACTCCGCCCAACAGTTCCGAAAACCGGCGAGCCTTTTCCTCGGTATGATTGCAGACACATACGACTTCAAACTGCTCCGCCAACTGCTGTAATACCGGCAAATGCAGTTCACGGGCAGCAATTCCGCAACCGATGATTCCTAATTTGATGGGTGTGATACCGCCTCCCGGGTTTGATAATCAGGTTATACTGGTATTATAATCCATTATCCTCCAATGTCAATAAGATTTATTTCCACCAAAATCCTGTGCCGATTAGCTTATATTGATCTGAAAAGTGAATTTATCTCATCACCTCTTGACATATCCTCATTTATTTCATATTGATGATTACCTATCGAGGATGTGACTACAGACCGCATCCGACAGGGGTCGATTACCTGCGCTGGATTCTTCCTTTTAGGTACCCTGTCATGATAACTGATTTCGGGCCGGATGGATTCAAAGGATGCTGGGAATGCCGGTTGAGTTCTTTTTAACCGGTTTTTATTCGATAAAATTGTGTTTGTTGATGCATAGCTGAAACAATTATCGAAACGGCTCGTATAATAGACGGATGTTTATCTTCAGATCAAACCTTGTTTTATGCCATACTGCCGATCGGTTCCGCGGTCCGGAATTGATTATATTTGACCGGAAGCGGGCGAGATCGGCCGGATAGGCTGTTTTATGCATTATAATTCGTTATTGGAGACTCAAGGAGGAAAAGATGCCCAAAAGCGAAACGATTAGTCGCCGTGATTTTTTGAAAATCGGAGGAACGGCCGCCATTGGGACGGCAATCTATACGTCCGGGGTATTCGGATTGGGGCTGGGGGAATCCGGTACCCCACTGATCGATCATCGGGAATTTTTCAGCCGCATGTACGGCCTGGATGCCGAGATGATCAAAAAGCTGATCGGTACAGCACTCTCCAAGGGAGGAGAATATGCCGATCTCTTCGCGGAATATTATATCAATAACCTGTTGCGCCTGGAAGAGGGCATTATCAAAGATGCATCCAAGACCATTGCGGCCGGGGTCGGGATTCGGGTTTTGAAAGGAGATCAGACCGGATATGCCTATGTTGAGGATATCACCTTTGAAAATCTGAACCGGGCGGCGTTGACGGCGGCCGCTATTGCCGATCAACCGAAAAAGGTCGGGGAGATCAAGATCGTATCCTCCGAGATGAAACCGACGCTCTATCCGATCAAGCTGCCGATCAGTGAAGTCGGATGGGATCGTAAAACGGGAATGATCAAGGAAGCCGAAGCCAAAGCCTTTGAGGTGGATAAGCGGATCATCCGGGTCAATGTGAGTTTTACCGATACCGACCGCTATATCCTGCTGGCCAATTCCGACGGCGTGCTGATGACCGATTTCCAGCCGATGATGCGATTCGGCGTCAATTCGATCGCCATGGAGAATGGTAATATGCAGTCGGGATATCAGGGTGGCGGCGGCCGGATAGGAATGGAGTATTTTAAGGAAGATAAATCGTATTTACAGATTGCCGAGGATTCGGCCAAGGATGCCATCTTGTTGCTGTCGGCGCAAGACGCCCCGGCCGGCCCGATGCCGGTAGTTTTGGCGGCCGGCAATTCCGGTATCCTGCTGCATGAAGCCATCGGCCATCCCCTGGAAGCCGATTTCAACCGCAAAGGAACCTCGGCCTATGCCGGTCGGATCGGGCAGAAAGTGGCCTCCGAGCTTTGCACTATCTATGACGGCGGCAATGTACCCAATGACCGCGGCAGCATCAATTTCGATGATGAAGGTGCGGTAAGCCGCAAAACCGTGCTGATTGAAAAAGGGATCCTGCGCGGCTATATGCACGACCGGATCAGCGCTGCATTCTATAAAACCTCGCCCACCGGCAACGGACGACGGGAATCCTATCAATACTACCCGATTCCCCGTATGACCGTCACCTATCTGGAAAACGGAACGACCCCTCCGGAGGATGTCTATAAAGATGTCAAACAGGGTATCTATTGCCGTTCCTTCAGCGGCGGCCAGGTCGACATCTCCAACGGCGACTTCGTCTTCAACCCGACGGTGGCTTACCTGATCGAAAACGGTAAACTGACCCATCCGGTCAAGAATTTCACCCTGATCGGGAATGGTCCGGACGTGCTGACCAAAGTGGTCAGTGTCGGTAACGATTTCCGTTTCTCGGACGGGATCTGGACCTGCGGGAAAGGCCAGAGCGTACCGGTCGGAGTGGGACTGCCCACCGTCCTGATCTCCGAAATCACCGTCGGTGGTAAAAAAGCTTAAGCCGGAGGAGGAATAAGACTATGTTACTCAATCAACATAAAGAACTGGCCCGGGATATCATTAAAAAAGCCGGGCAGAAAAAAGCGGATACCGCCGTGGTGTCCATCCAGTACAAAACCGAAAATGAGGTGTCGGTTCGGGAACAGCGGATTGAAACCCTATCCCAGTCCAATTCCAAAAATCTGAGCCTGACCCTGAGCGTCAATCAGAAGAAATCCACGGTTTCCAGCACGGATTTTTCGCCCAAAGCCATCGATCGCTTGGTCGAGGACGCCATTCAATTGGCCTCCATCAGCGGGAAAGATGACTTTTATTGTCTGCCGGATCCGTCGGAACTGGGTAAAACCGATGCTGATCTGGATATGTTCGATGCCGAGGAAGGCAGGATTCCGACCGAAAAGCGGATCGCTATGGCCAAGGAGATGGAATCCAAAATGCTGGCCATGGATAAAGAGCTGATTTCGGACGGAGCTTCAGTCTCCAGTTACAGCGGGCATTCCATTCTGGCCAATTCACTCGGATTCTGCGAGGGTTATCCGTTTTCCTACAGCTATCTGGGAGTATCCTGCGCCGTTCCCGATAAAGGGGAAGGGGAGAATACCGAACGCAAACAGTCCGGGTACTGGTATGACTACGACATTCATTTTAGCAAGCTGGAATCGATCGATAAAATTGCGGAAAAGGCGGCCAAACGGACCTTGGAAAAACGAGGCGCCCGCAAACCCAAAACCCAGACCGTTCCGGTCATTTTCGAAAACCAGGTGGCCGCCCGGTTTCTGTCGCTGATCGCCAATGCCATTTCGGGGCGGAGCATCTATACCAAGCAGTCCTATCTGGTCGATCAGCTCAATCGGAAGATTGCCGGCGACAATATAACCATCTACGACAATCCTTTGATTCCCGGCCAGATCGGCTCCAAGCTCTATGATCAGGAAGGGGTGAAGGTCTCCTCCAAGGTAGTGGTGGAAAAGGGAGTCCTGAAAACCTACCTGCTGGATGTCTATTCGGCCAAGAAACTCAATCTGAAAACTACCGGCAATGCCGGAGGGACCGGGAATTTTTACCTGGAAAAGGGACAGTACAGTCTGGATGAATTGATTGCCAGTATCGAGAATGGGGTTCTGATCACCTCGCTGTCGGGATTCGGCGCCAACATCCAGAACGGTGATTATTCCCAGGGCGCCCAGGGATTCTGGATCGAGAAGGGGAAGATTGCATACCCGGTCAATGAGTTCACCATTGCTTCCACCATTCCGACTATGCTGAGTACTGTTGAAATGATCGCTAATGATCCTCTGATCCGCGGATCGATCTATTCGCCCTCGATCAAAATCAAGGAGATGACGATCAGCGGCGCATAAGCTGATTGGTTAAGTGTACAAAACATTTACGGCCGTCACGATTTATCGGGACGGCCGTTTTTTATTGTGCGCCCGGCAGGGCGCACCGGCTTGGATTAAATGCTCAGCGGAGATAGTGGTGTAACGAGTGTCTAACCGTTTATCAGGCTTTGTTGAGCCTGGCGGAATGTGCTGAAGATCAGGCCGGCTGACCGGATGGATGGGGAGATGTTCGGTTGTATAATCAAGCCGGGAGATCGATTGGATGCTTGGAGTTATCGAATCCGCTCGACTGATCATTGTGGAATGGATAGGGGACTGCGGCTGTAAGTACAGGCCGGTGAGGAACGTGCGAATATGCGAGGTGATGTAAAAGATTCACATACGCGAGGATGTGAAAAAATGCTAATATGCGGTGATATATAAAAATATTGATATGGAGGGAAATGGAGGATTGCCGATCAATCCGGAGATATCAGACCGCGATCATCTGGATATAGGCGGCGGCCTTGAACGAGGTGATCTCTTCGGATATAGGCAAATAACGGCATATCAGATTGTAGGTAAGGGTTGGGTCGAGACCGGGGAATCCGCTGAGACGGGTATCGTAGGCAATTTGAGTGAAGGCTTCTTTTTCGGGCAGGATATGGTTCGGGAAAATGGTGGAAAAATTGGGATCATCCAGAATTGAATAGGATTGGAACGCATCGATGGATAAAACTCCGAACAGACGGAGTCCGGCCGGATTGATCCGGACAATGTGCCCGGCTTGGTCGATAAAAAGTTTGGCGGTGATCGATTCGGTGAAGAGAAAATCGGATGGATCGGCGGGTTGATGGGAATGGGATTCCTCTTGTTCCTGATGGGTATGATGCAGGAATGATTCAATAATGCGGGCGAATTCGTTTTTACCTTTATTGAGGATCTCCATCGAAACTTCCGATCCGGAATCCAGTTTTCGGATCTTGGCGTTCAGATCATCAAGCCGGCTCAGTACTAATTTATAAAAGAGGATGATGGTCAGCAAGGTAATGATGACGGCGACGATCACCATGAATCCCATTAGGTAATGGATGGTGCTATGACCGAGATTGGAGATGCGGCGGGGGTAGGAGAGACGGAAGTGGATATGGCGCTGGTTATCAAGGTCGTTCATGAAAAAGTGGGCGATCATGGTTTGAGGATCGGCCTGTTTATGATAAGCGGCCGAATCGGTTTTGAGAAAAACATCAAAGCTGTCGGTAACGCTGAGATTCATGACCTCAAAATTCAGAAGGGTTCGCTGCCGGATCTGATCAACCATTGCCTGATCCAGATATTTCAGGGTGACATAAACCCCCATGGAAGGGCCACCGGCATCGGTACGGAGAATCGGATGGGAAACAAACAGAATTGGGGTATCGAAAACTAGGACCAGACCGGCTTGAACCTGATCCATCCGTTCGGGCTGTAGGAAGCGTTGATGGACGAATTCAACGACCGCGGCGGTATCCTTCAGCCATTGATCCTCTTCGATATGAAATCTTGAGAAAAGGCTCTGGTTTTGGTGATTGATGATGCTGACATAATTAAGCCCCAGATTGTTGATGACCTCATCGCTCATATTGGAATGGATAAAATTGGGGTTAGGGGATTTAGTGAAAGCCACCATATCATCCCAGGCCGAATAATCGTAGTTGATGGTCTTGATCTTTTCGATTTCATCCATAAAAGCCGATTCGATCCGGTGAATGTTATTCTGCAGTTCTTCTTCTTCCAGGATGGCAAACGATTTTTGTAATACCAGGGTGGCGATCAAATAGGTGCTGACGAACAACAGGATCAAAGTGCTGCTGATGATAATAAGAACCTTGCTTTTAAGGCTCATTCGGTGCTCCGTTTCGTTGGAGATAACGTTAGTGGTTACCGTGAGATTCATTTCATCCTGGTTCGGTGACCCAATGGAATACGCGTCGGATTGAAGAACGATCATCGGAATAGACATTGGGACCAAGTCATCCTGCGTATGATCCATATCTATAATAAGCAATCCTGATCGTGTTGTCAAGATTGGAATTCTTTTTTTATTTGAAGGAATAATTTGGGATGGTATTTTGAAACCTTTTTTAGTATGATGCGTATAGGCTTGGAAAACAAGAAATGAATTTCGGCCGATGCCGTGTCGAATCGCCGTTTATCAAGGCGGACAACCTATCTGCCGGCGTGACGGCTTGAGGATCACCACCAGAGAGGAAAGAGGGAAAGTATATATGATCAGTTTTTTTAATCACAATTCCAATCTCGAAAGGAGAGATTATGAAAGCCAAGATGATGTGGTTGTTGTCGTTGTTGATCGGATTGACAATGGGGGTAACGATGCAGGCTGAAAGCAAGTCGGCCGGGCAGTCCGCCATTCCGAACTATTCCGAAACCCTGCGCAAGGATATCCCGGTCGAATACACCTGGAAGATCGAGGATATTTATGCGGACAAGCAGGCCTGGGATGCCGATTTGGCCGAAACAGAAAAGATGATCGCCCAGATCGATGCCAAGGCTCCGGCTTGGACCCAGTCAGCGGCCGCGATGCTGGAATTTCTGAACCTTCAGAATGATATTTCCATGAAGCTCGATCGGCTCTATTCTTATGCGTCCCATCAGAGCAACATGGATATCGGAAATACCGATTATTTGAAGATGAAGGGAAGTATCCAAAGTACGTCGGTCAATCTGAGCATGAAACTGGCCTTTGTCAATACCGACATTCTTAAGCTGGGCCGGGAAAAGTTTGAGGCTTATCTGAAGGCCGAAGCCGGTCTGGCACCGTACAAATTTGGGATTGATGAGGTGTTCCGGGGTGAAGCCCATATTCTTCCGGAAGACCAGCAACGGATTGTCTCGATGACCGGTCTGTTTACCAGCGCGTTCGATCAGACTGCCGGGACTCTGCGCGATATGGAAATACCACCCCAGGAAGTCACGTTGAGCGACGGCAGTAAGGTCAATCTGAATTACATCAATTACTCGATTCACCGGGCTTCCAAGAATCAGGCCGATCGTGAGACCGCCATGGTGGAATACTTCAAGAACATGAAGAAATTCGAGAATACTCTGGCCACCCTGCTGGATGCCGAGATGAAATCACATTTTTTCAATGCTAAAACCCATAAACACGAGGATTGCCTGAAAGCCAAACTTTTCGGCGACAATATCGATCCGAGTGTCTATCACAATCTGATCACGACCGTTAAGGAGAATCTGGAACCGCTCCATCGCTATATCCGTCTGAAACAGCGCATGTTGAAGCTGGACAAGTATCATTATTATGATATCTACGCCTCGGCCGTCAAGTCGGTGGATAAAAAGTACACCTGGAATGAAGCCACCACGATTGTCGGAGATTTAGTCAAACCGCTGGGTGCCGATTACCAGAAGAATTTAAAACGGGCCTTTGTTGAACGCTGGATCGACATCTATCCGAACAAGGGTAAGGAAACCGGTGCCTATTCGGGTGGTGTTTACGGTGTTCATCCTTTCGTCAAGATGAACTATGACGGTACTTATAGTGATGTTTCGACGCTGGCCCATGAGCTGGGACACTCGATGCACTCTTTCTATTCCAACCAGACTCAGCACTACACCAATTCCCATTACCCGATTTTTCTGGCCGAAGTGGCGTCGACCTTCAATGAGAATCTGTTGATGGATTACCTGCTCAAGAACGAGAAGGATGACATGTTCACACTGTTTGTGCTGGACAATTATCTGGAACGATTCCGCGCCACGGTATACCGTCAAACCCTGTTTGCGGAATTCGAGCTGGAGATGCACCAGATGGTGGAACAGGGCAAGACGCTGACCGCCGATTGGCTGAACGGGAAGTATCTGGAACTGACCCGGTTGTATTACGGGCACGACAAGAATGTGACCGATGTCGGGGATTACATCCAGAACGAATGGAGCGTCATTCCTCATTTTTATTATAATTTCTATGTGTTCCAGTACAGCACCGGAATCGTGGCCTCGATGGCTTTGACCGATCAGGTGTTGAAACAGGGCAAACCGGCGCAGGAACGCTATTTAGGCTTTTTGAAAGCCGGCAGCAGCGATTTTCCGATCGAGATCCTGAAGAAGGCCGGGGTGGATATGACACAGCCACAGCCTTATCAGGCGGCCTTGGGACGCTTTGATCAGATGGTGGGCGAGATGGAGAAAATTGTCACCCGGCTGGAAAAAAGCGGCAAGATTTGATTTTTTACTATTGACTTTTTAGATGATTTTGATTATCTATGGAGTCAAATGGCGGTGTAGCTCAGCAGGCTAGAGCAGCGGAATCATAATCCGCGTGTCCGGGGTTCGAATCCCTGCACCGCTAATCACTAAAACACAACAACTTACATCATCAAAGTCAACCCCAAAATGACCGGTTATGTCAAGTTTTAATTGACTTGATTTTGGAGTGTCAAAAAAGGTCATTTTGTGCAGTAATGACAAGGCTTTGAACCGTGTTGAAGCTTTCCACTGTTTTTTTAGTTTGTACTTCAGGGAGTCTTCAGAATTTTAACCACAAACCCGCCCATATCAAAGAGCGCCGATGATGACTCATGTAGGTTTGTACTTCAATTTTTAAGTATTTGGCATTCTCTACAAAGAAAGGATCGATTATGTGGAAAAAATCGGATGCAATCGAGCGGCATCAAGTATTGGTGATTAGCAACGGGCAACAAGCGCCTTACGGTGATGGCGAACTGATTCAAGCATTCCCGGCAACCAGGGCGGGGATGAGGGAGGCTAAAAACCTGGCCGATCAATGGTATAATCGACCGTTTATCATTAATCCTAAATCGGAATAACCCATAATTTCAATAAATGGCCGCCTGGGAGGCTCAAGGTTGATCGAAAATGGTCGATGAGGGTAATTGGTCACCCTGGAAATTTGAGTGGTTCCTTGGGCTTCTTTCGCGTTAAAACGAAAAACAGACAAATTTTACAAAATAAA
>JAGOEH010000268.1 GCA_017997825.1 Candidatus Delongbacteria bacterium
TAGTTCGGAGCGGGGATGGATATCGACCAGAAAGGCGGCATTGGTTCCGATCGGCAGCGATTCGAGTATCGGATAACGGCTGATCAGGATCAGATCAGGATCGATCCGGGCGCCGTATCGTGGCCCTGACAGCCAGGATTCCAGCAATACCCGGGTTTCTTCGGCTGAGTGATCATAGATCTCCTGAAAACCGATAATATCCGGATCGATAGCTTGCAGGATCCGCTGGAAATGAGATTGTTTGGTTGGATTGAACAGGCTGTCCTGTAAACAATTGTAAGTGACGATCCGCAAATGCAAAGAATCGGTTTTTGCCAGATCGGGTAACTCATAGGATGGGGAAGTGGTGGGGGTCAAAGAATAGGTGATTCCGCTCACTCCATCGGGAAGGCGGTCGCCCCGGCTGATCAGACTTATCCGGATCGAATCTCCCATTGGAATTCCGTTGTCCGGCTGTGTCGAGATTCCCCGTCGTATCGCCAGTTCGAATCGATTGGAGGTCACGGTCGGGGCGCTGATCAGCCCGATCATTTCATGATAGAGCCGAATGGAATCTCCGGGTTGATGCCAGTAGCCGATTCGATCGCCGAACCGCCATTCCAGTTCCGCGCCGACTAAACCGGCTTGCTTGCCGGTTGCGGACTGATGGTCGGTATCGATATACAGCACCAGTCCGTTCTTATTCTGGAGGTTGAATTCGCAATTTAACCGAAAATCCAGGTAAAGATAGAGAGAGTCATGGGAGAGCTTCAGTTCCAGCAGATCCAGGCTGTCATTATAAAAATCCCCGGCCGGATCGATCAGAGTCAGGGTTGGAGTTATCGTTGTCCAATCCTGAAAAAAACCATCCACGATGATCCGGGCTTCCGTCCCGAAAAGATTTCCCATCAGCATCCAGCACAGGATGGCTGACCGGACGATCCGCCATAATCTCATCGGTCGAGCGTCATTCGGCATACTGATCCTTGTATCGGTTTTATCCTGGACGGTGATGATTCGGATTCAAATCTGCGTTCGGTCCAGGATCATCAGGTTTCCGTTGAAATGGATAGCCCTTTATTTATTGAGTGCCGATCGCTTTATTTTTCGTGACTGCTTTTGGTGGTGATGGTTTTAGCGCCCTTTTCCAGCGCGATGATCCCGGTCCGTACAATCTCCTTGATGCCGTAATCCTTGACCAGTTGAATCAGGTCATTGATCTTGCGGCTGTCATCGGCGATCTGGATCACCAGGGAGTCGCGGCTGACATCCACGATATGGGCATGGTAGATGTCGATCAGTTCCAGGATTTCCTGGCGTTTGCCGGGAACGGCATGGACCTTGATCAGGGTTAGTTCGCGGGCAATGGCATCCTCATGGATATCGGTAATCTTGATGACATCGATCAGCTTGTGGAGCTGTTTGCTGATCTGTTCGACCAGATAATCGTCGCCGTCCACCACGATGGTGATGCGGGATACGTCCGGATCTTCGGTGATGCCGACCGCCAGGCTCTCGATATTGAATCCCCGTCGACTGAAGAGTCCCGAAACGCGTGATAGGACGCCGGGATGGTTTTCCACCAGGATGCCCAGGACATGTTTCATCGTTTGACCTCCTTCGGACAGGGGATAACATTGGCCCACGGATCGATCTGGAATTCCAGCAATCCGGGTTGATCGGATTCGAGCAGATTAATCAGCGACTGACGAACTTCCTCGCACTTGGTGATTCGTTGGGCTGGAATCTGATAGGCGGAAGCCAGAGTAATAAAATCGGGTTCGAAGGTGATATGGACCTGGTAATACCGGCTGTTGCAATGGTGCTGCTGAAGCTCACGCACCATCCCCAACGCCTGGTTATTGAACAGGATGATCTTGACGGCCAGATTTTCCTGCTTCAGGGTTGACAGCTCGGACTGACTCATTTGAAATCCGCCGTCTCCAACCACCAGAATGACGTTTTTATGGGGGGCTGCCATCTTGGCGCCGATTGCTGCCGGTAGTCCGTATCCCATGGTTCCCAGCCCTCCCGACGAGATGAAGGTCCGGGGGCAGTCTACATGATAGGTCAGTCCGGTCCAGATCTGGTGCTGTCCCACATCGGTCACAATAATGGTATTCTCCTTGTCGGTCATGTCGGACAGGGTTTGCAGAATCTCGATCGGGTTGAGACCCTCGGTGCAGACCATCGATTCCCGTTCCTCTGCCTGCCACTGGCGAATCTGTTTCAGCCATTCCTGACTCTTCGGTTCCAGCGGTTCTTTATTGAGTTCCTTGAGTGTCCGCTGGATATCGCCCACTATCGGGATATCGGCTTTGATATTCTTTCCGATTTCGGCCGGATCGATATCGATGTGGATGATATGGGCCTTTCGGGCAAATTCTTCCCGTTTGATGGTAGCTCGGTCGCCCATCCGGGCGCCCAGCGCGATCAGCAGATCGGCTTCCGAAATGGCCTGGTTGGCGGTCTTTCGACCATAATGCCCCATCATCCCGATAAACAGGGGATGAGAGGTCGGAAAGGCTCCGATACCCATCAGGGTGGTTGCTACCGGACTCTGGATTGCCTCGGCCAGTTTGAGAATCTCATCGGACGCATTGCTGGAGATCGCTCCGCCGCCGACACAGATCATCGGTTTTTTGGATTCCTGGATAGCCTTGATCATCTTCTTGATTTGATTCGGGTGTCCGGTATAGGTCGGTTTATAGCCCCGGAGCGTGATTTGATCCGGGTATTGGAAAGTGAGGGTTTGAAAACAGATATCTTTGGGTAGATCGATCAGGACCGGTCCCGGTCGGCCGGTGCCTGCGATGATAAAGGCCTCTTTGACGATCCGGGGGATATCTTTGACATTCTTGACCAGGTAGTTGTGTTTGGTAAAGGGCTCGGTCGCTCCGGTAATATCGGCTTCCTGGAACACGTCCCGGCCGATCAGTTCCGCCGGGACCTGGCCGGTGATGGCGACGATCGGAATCGAATCCATATAGGCGGTGGCGATTCCGGTAATCAGGTTGGTGGCACCGGGGCCGGAGGTTACGATACAGACTCCGGTTTTTCCGGTGATCCGGGCATACCCGCTGGCGGCATGGCCGGCGGCCTGTTCATGCCGGACCAGGACATGATGGATACTGGAATCCTTTAAGGCGTCATAAACCGGCAGGATGGCTCCCCCAGGGTAGCCGAAGACGGTGGTGACCCCTTCCAGTTCAAGGGATTTAATCAGGGCTTGGGCGCCTGTCATTTTCATGGTTTACCTCATCGTGATGGGTTAACGGGTGATGGTCATTTGACTCATCGGAGGGATGGTGAATACCCCTTGTTTAAATCTCGATTTTTTCCAGCGCTGCCAGGATCCGGTCTCCCATTTCGGAGGTCGAGATGGAATCCTGAGCCTGCAGATCACGGGTAAAGAAGCCGGCGCCCAAGGTCTGGGCTACCGCCTGGTGGATAGCCGAACCGATATCCGGGCGATCGAAGGAATACTGGAACATCAGAGCTGCCGACAATATCTGGGCTACCGGGTTGGCCAGTCCCTGGCCGGCAATATCCGGCGCCGATCCGCCGGCCGGTTCGAACAGATGAATCCGGTCACCCAGCGATATCGAAGGCAGCAATCCCAGCGATCCGACAATGGCAGCGGTTTCATCCGACAGGATATCACCGAACATGTTGGTAGTCAGAATCACGTCAAATTGCGACGGATTCAGGATCAACTGCATGGCGGCATTATCGACATACATGGTATTGAACTCGATATCCGTGTATTCAGCCGCCATCTCGGTAACCACTTTGCGCCATACCATCGAACTATAGAGCACATTGGCCTTATCGACCGAGGTAACCTTGCCGCGGCGCAGTCGGGCGGTTTCAAAGGCCACTTTGGCGATCCGCCGGATTTCATTCCGGTTATACCGTTCGGTATCGTATCCCTCGTCATCGGTCATCCCCTTGGGTTGACTGAAGTAGATTCCGCCGGCCAATTCCCGGACGGTGATCAGATCAACCGGTTGGGCCAGAATTCGTTCCGA
>JAGOEH010000048.1 GCA_017997825.1 Candidatus Delongbacteria bacterium
TATTATGCCCATCTGTCGGGGTTTGGGGAAGTGGAAGTGGGGCATAAGGTGAAGGCCGGCCAGGTTATCGGTGCCGTCGGTAATACCGGCAACGCGGCCGGGACTTTGCCGCACCTGCATCTGGAAATCATGATTATCCGACGGTTGATACCATTTTCCTTATACAATATCAATCCCTGGCCTGAGCTGATGGCCTGCCGCCAATCAACAAATCCATCCGGTTCCGGGTTCGATTGATATCGGTATGATTTCGTATGCTCAGCCATTCTTTATCCAGGATTACAAAAAAGGTGGATGATGACCGTGCCAGATTTGATTTTTATAATAATTTTCTATTGACAATCCAAAGAAGTATGATTATCATGGTATCATTAATTCAAGTTCAATTTCCAAGGGGGAGATTGGTGATAAAGGAAAAATATAAACAATGTTTTTATCCATCTAGATTAGCAGAGTATAAACAATTAGTTTTATTCAAACGTTGTGCACTATAATTTTTTACATTGGTTGTAAAATAAATGGAAAAGATTCTTGCATATATTGATGAATCAGGTGATCCTCATTTTAATGAAGGAGCATCAAGTCGTTTGGAGTTTTCTGCCATTTTAATAGAATCTAGTGAAGAAAACAATATTATTGAACAACTTTCGCAGATTCAAAAAAAACTAAAAATACCTGAATTCAAATCTCGAAACATTAAAAATGAAGAACGCAGAATAGAGTTATTAGAATCAATACAAGAAATTGATTTCAAATTTATTAACCTCTCAATTGACAAAAGTAAAGTATATGGAGATTGGAAGAACTTTCCTAAAGTATTTTATAAGTATACTCAAAAAATACTTCATAGCGAATTACACAGGCTATATCCAGATCGAACTGTTACCATTGATAAATTTGGTGACGAACAATATCAAAACTCTTTAAGACAATATCTCGAAAAGAACATTCAACTTGAACTTTTTGATAATGTAGTTAATACTGGCTCTGCTAAAAATAATTTACTTATTCAATTAGCAGATTTAATTGCTGGAACTTATAGAAAGTCGATTCTTGGTGATTTTAAAAATATTCATGATATATTTGTTTTACTGAAAAGAAAAGAACTGCATTTATTAAAATGGCCAGATAATTATCAAAGATTAGTTATTGAGTCAATAGACAATGAGCAAGATAGAATTATTGCACAAATATCAATTTCTTATGCTGAACGATATATTGATGAACATCGTGGAGATCGAAAATATGAACATAAAATTTCAGTTCTAGAATATTTACTATTTCAAGTAAAGTTTAGCAATTATAAAAGATATATATATTCGAATGAACTTATTTGTTGGCTTGGACAGGAAAATATAAACTATAATGAGGAAGATTTTAGGAGAGAAATTATAGGACAATTAAGAGATGAAGGCATAGTCATTGTAGGATCAAGAAAGGGGTTAAAAATTCCAATGGCACTTGAAGAACTAGTCGATTATTTAAATTATACTTCATCTAGGTACTTAACTATGATAAAAAGGTTTAAAGAGACTTATAAGACCTTAAATGCAAGCTCACTAGGAAATATTGATGTTTTTAATTCGAAAGAATTTGAAATTCATAAAGAAATATTTAAGATTTTAGATAGGTTTTAATTACAGTGCCTAACACCGTGTATAGCCAATGGCGGGCTTGAAGGTTGCCAATCACAGCTTTTCAAGGGTAGCTCAGTGCTACCTGGACACCTGGCCGCTTCGATCTCCACCACTGTCCATACCAAAAAACGTTAGTAAACATTAAAAAGAAGGGCCACCAATTAATGAAAAATCGCAAATTTTTAAATAAGAAAATTACTAATTAAGAATATTGCTATTTTCTTAATTAAGGCTTATCTTTGATTAAGAAAAATTTTGCCTACGCATACGTGGATAATTATATATTTGCGGTTATTAACAATTAAGCAGGTTTTTGATTAATGGAAATTCGAATCTTGAAACCCCGGAAGGCACTAAACAAAGCCTTTCTGAAAGTAAAACCTAACAGGACTGAAATCGAGAGTTTCAAGATCAATTTATCTCAACTTCTCGACAGAATTAATGATAGAGAATCGGAAGAGTTTCATAAAAACCTTGTTAGTGATTTTTTAAAGAAAATCTATTATGAACCGGATCACTTTATCAATACCAAAGGTCGAAACGACCTTGTGATACATAACACCAACAGCGCTTCCGGTGCCGTGGGCGTTATTATTGAAGCAAAGAAACCGACCAATAAAGCCGAGATGCTTACAAAAGACAAGGTAAACGTTAAGGCTTTTCAGGAATTGGTTTTATATTATTTACGTGAGCGGATTACCCAGAAAAATATTGAAATCAAATACCTGATTGCGACCAATATTAACGAATGGTTCATATTTGATGCAACTCTTTTCGATAGGTTATTTGCCCAAAACAAAGATCTTGTAAAACAATTCAATGACTTTGAAGGCGGGCGATTGGCTGATACGAAAACAGATTTTTTCTACAAGCAGGTTGCTGAACCATTTATTGCAGAAATAAAGTACGATATTGAGTTTACGTATTTCGATATTCGGGATTATGAAAAACCATTGCGTAATACCGATAAAAAGGATGATAACCAACTAATCGCCTTATTCAAATTATTATCGCCCGAACATCTTTTAAAACTTCCGTTTGCTAATGATAGTAACAGCCTTGACAAACGGTTTTACGGGGAATTGCTTCATATTATTGGATTGACTGAAACCAAAGAGAGAAGTAAAAAACTAATTGAGCGGAACAAAGAAGGTGAACGAAATACAGGTTCATTCCTTGAAAATGCAATTATCCAGTTAGACAGTCTTGATAAGATTTCCCGGCTTGAAAAACCAAGCCAATTTGGTGCAAATTTGCAGGAACGACTTTTCAATGTTGGACTTGAATTGAGCATTACCTGGATTAATCGTATTTTGTTCCTGAAATTATTGGAAGCCCAATTAATCAGTTATCACAAGGGAGATAAATCGTATGAGTTTCTGAGTTTCGATAAAATAAAAGATTACGACGATTTAAACAGTCTGTTTTTTCAAGTGCTTGCTCGTAAGCAAAACGAACGGAACGAAGATATTAAAGCGATATATGCTAAAGTTCCATATTTGAACAGTTCGCTTTTTGAACCAACCGATATCGAACATTCAACCATTTTTATCAGCAATCTGCGCAATGATAAAACGTTGCCCATTTATTCACAAACCGTTTTAAAAGATCCAACAGGCAAAAAACGAACAGGAAATATCAATCCGCTTGAATATCTGTTTGAATTTCTCAGCGCTTATGATTTCACCAGCGAAGGAAGCGAAGAAATCCAGGAAGACAATAAAACCCTGATCAATGCTTCGGTTCTTGGATTAATTTTCGAAAAAATAAATGGTTACAAAGACGGTTCTTTCTTTACACCAGGTTTTATAACCATGTATATGTGCCGTGAAACTATTCGTAAGGCGGTAATTCAGAAATTCAATGAAACCAAAGATTGGAATTGCACTGATATAAACTCTCTTTACAATAAAATCGACGATTCAAAAGAAGCGAATAAAATAATTAATGATTTAAAAATATGCGATCCTGCCGTGGGTTCCGGACACTTTTTGGTTTCTGCTCTCAATGAACTGATTGCCATAAAAAGCGATTTGAAAATTCTACAAGACCGGGAAGGCAGGCGATTAAAAGAATATCATTTTGAAGTTGTAAACGATGAATTGATTATTACCGACGAAGACGGAGAACTGTTTGAATATAACCCAACCAATAAAGAGAGCCAGCGCATACAGGAGACACTGTTTCACGAAAAGCAAACCATTATTGAAAACTGTTTATTTGGCGTTGACCTGAACCCTAATTCAGTAAAGATTTGTCGTTTACGTTTGTGGATTGAGCTTTTGAAAAATGCTTACTATGAAGTAAATACAGGGCATGATCCGGCTCTGCAAACCCTTCCGAATATTGACATAAATATAAAATGCGGCAACTCTTTAATTAGCCGTTTTACTCTCGATGCCGATTTAAAACAGGCATTGAAAAAAAGTGCCAGTAAATGGACTATTGACAGCTATCGCCTTGCCGTTGACACTTACCGAAATGCCCAAAGTAAAGAGGAAAAGCGGGAAATGGGACGGCTCATAAATGAGATTAAAACCAATTTCCGCAGCGAAATATCGCAGAACGATCCGAAAGTAAAACGCCTGAATGCATTAAATGGCGAGTTGTTTTCCATGACCAACCAGGGTCAGCTTTTCGAACTCTCGGAAAAAGAAAAGGCTGATTGGAACGCCAAAGTTGTCAAGCTAACCAACGAAATTTTAAAGCTGGAAGCCGAGATTGAAGAAATTAAAAACAACAAGATTTACGAAAATGCTTTTGAATGGCGCTTCGAGTTTCCCGAAGTACTGGACGATAACGGCGATTTTGTAGGATTTGACGTGGTGATTGGAAATCCGCCGTATATTAGGCAGGAAGAGCTTTCGGGAATTAAACCATATTTACAAAACCAATACGAAACATATGCCGGAACTGCCGACTTATATGTCTTTTTTGTCGAACGTGGTATTCAGATTTTAAGGCAGAAAGGAAACTTTATTTACATTTTACCCAATAAATGGATGCGGGCTGGTTATGGTGCAGCTTTAAGAAAATGGGTCGATAAGTTCTCAATTAAATCTATTGTTGACTTCGGCGATTTGCCAGTATTCGACGAAGCGACGACCTATCCATGCATCTGGCATATTGAAAAAGCGACATCAACAGATAAAAGGTTTTCGACGACAAACATTGAAACACATGTTTTTCCTGAAGGTTTGAATCAGTATGTTAAAACCAATTCATATCAGGTCAATCAGAGTTTATTGTCACCAAGTGGTTGGACTTTATCGAACGATCAAAACCAACTATTACTGGAAAAGATCAAAAAAGCCGGAATTCCTTTAGGCGAATATGTAAATGGACAAATCTATCGGGGTGTTCTTACTGGTTTGAACGAAGCTTTTGTCATTGACAAAACAACCCGTGACCAGCTGATTGCTGAAGATCCTGCCTGCGAAGTAATTATCAAGCCGTTTCTATCAGGAAGGGATATTAAACGATACCAACAACCTATTTCCGAAAACTATTTGATCCTTTTTAAAAGCGGAATATCTCAAACTTGGTTCGGAAAATTACCAGAAGATGAGATGTGGAAATGCATTCAATCTAAATTTTCATCGTTAGCCAAATACCTTTCTCCCTTTGAAGTAAAAGCAAAAATGAGAACAGACAAAGGCCAATATTGGTGGGAATTAAGAGTTTGCGCCTATTACGATGAGTTTGAAAAAGAAAAGATTGTCTGGCCTGAAACCTCGTTTGATAATCAGTTCTGCTATGTTGAGAAAGGCGTTTATTTGAACAAAACTTCTTTTTTCATTCCAGTCTCTGACCATTTTCTGATTGGTCTCTTAAATTCCAGAATGGCTAAGTTTTATTTTGGTTCAATCGTTTCTAAAATGCGAGGAGGATATTTTTCACTGTCTAAAGCGTATGTTGAAACCTTTATTGTTTTGAACGAAGAATTAATAAATCAACAAATAATCAGTGTTGTTCATCAAATACTGAAATCAAAAAAAATCTCACCTTCTACCGACACCACCGCCCTCGAATCCCAAATCGACCAATTGGTTTATAAGCTATATGGATTGACCGAAGAAGAAATTGATATAATTGAAAACAGCGTAAAATGACAACAACTTCCACGTTTTACAGCCACACTCAACTTGTTCCGAATTTTCTATGAGAAGCCAGCCCTAAAACCTAGACTTGTCGGCAACGTGTGCCTGTCCGAACGCATGGGAGATAATGCTTTTATAACTCATCTTCTTGAATCAGGTTACGATATTAGAACAATACAGGAATTATTAGGACATACAAATGTGGATACTATTATGATTTGTTCTCATGGGATTAATCAAGGTAGTAAGGGTGTAAGAAGCCCTGCCGATTTTTAGTTTATGTTGCCAATATGAGCAACATATACAAGACGATAAACAAGGAGAAATGATGATTAAATTCAATACTAGTAAACAAATAGCAATTAATTATTTATATAAAATTAGGTAGTCATGAAGAGCAACCTTTGCTATTTTCATTAGTATACCTAGTTTTATGTTAGGCAAAAAAAGGAGAAAATTATGACAAATGAAGCCAATGAAAGAAAAGCTGAAAAAGAACAAAAAACAAAAAAAGAGTATATTGGCATAGGGGTTGGTATGGGAGTAGCTCTGGGTGCAGGTATTGGTGTGGCAATCGGTAATATAGCAATTGGTATAGCTATTGGTGTTGCTTTAGGTCCTGTTATTGGCTTGGCAATGGCTCAGCAACAAGAGAAAAAAAACAAATAGAAGACGTCTAACAAGCCGCTTCAGTTGACCATGGAGAATCCGGGCGAAGCTGACCCTCCAATCCGGATGATATTGACCCCCAACCGGTCGAAAAACCGGATAGGGGGGGCAGAATAAATCGGATTGGAGTGCTGATTTTATAAAGTATTTATACTACCATCACTTTCGGATGCTGAATCTGATGCGATGTGAAAAACGAAATGATCTACACAATAGCTTTAATCGCCACAAAGTTTAGCATCACTTTTCCGCTGGATTGCCGGAAACAACATCGGGTTTTTTTATCCATCCATAGTTTTTATATTGATTTTTTAACATTCCATTATCTCCTTTTCTGGTAATACAAGGTATGCGGTGTAAGCAGATAATCCATCAATAGACAATCAGGTTTGAATAGCCTACTGTCGGCTGTTTTCTTCAGTTCTATTTTATCTCGATCGTTTACCTCAGTTAAGACATTATCAGTTGAATCACAATAAGTCCATACCAGTATATTGGATCGTGTGGGTCCAATCCAAAATCGACCATCGGATATTTCCCTGATCTCTTTTTCAATATCATCATTTCCATTATATCTATATTCAAATAGAAACTCACCGCAAGGGAATTTGGGATATCCTTTCAATTCGATCCTCCGTTTGATCGATTCTCCAGGAATGATTCGGGTATACCAATCAGGATTCCAATAATCAAGGCCCAGAGACGGATAATTCCTCCATTCTGCTCTTGCAGTTTTTTCTGTACTGAGATCATAAAATGTCGGGCCATTGTTGTAATAATGAAAATTATCGCTGCCGCATTTATCCGGATCCAGTATATAGAGTGCATCCTGATCTTGATTGGTAATGGTTATTTTATACGAAATGGTCGTGGTACATGCATTTTCAACCATCATCATGGTTTCATAATCCAGGGTATCAAAATATACCTCGATTCCTCCATGATATAACCCGGCTTCTATCAGAGCTTTCTTCGCCAGCGGATTATCTTGTGGATTGTCACGGTATAGAAATGGCCATTCAATGAAAAGAACATCAACAGGATATATTATATTCATCATATCCGAACAATAAGGAGTATGCCACCACTTTTCAAATATACTAATAGCTCTTTCAAAATACCCCATGTAACATTTGGTCCCATTGGCAACTACCACAAATGGTTTATATGACCATTCTTCAGGAAATGCTTTGGTTAATTTATTTTTCCACCCCGGGATAATACTTGTTTTATCCTTTTTTAGATATATACAATGACTCGACCAATCATAATATCGAATATCCTGATCACTGATCCAGGGTGAGGAAGCCAATTCCAGATCATTAATATCTTGATTAATAACATGCTTTATTTTTAAAGTATCATCTTTAAGAAAGTAGATGGCAAATCGATGCGCATCATCATCGTCATCATGGGATAAAAATGGGATTTTGTTACAGGCCGAAAGAATAATCAAGATTAATAGTAAGGTTCGAACTATTATGACTTTATTCATAATTCCACCTTAATATATGCTGATTGGGGTTTATTAACAGACCAATTGTATGGAAGACTTGAGTTGTTCCATCCGTCAACAGAGTTCTTAACTGGATATCCACTGATTTAACCCTTTCCCCGGAATGTAATAAACGATTATTATGCCCCGGAATTTAAATAATTGTTTACCAAACTAATAAGCATCACAAAAACTCTTTCCACCAACCTCTCCTTTTTCAAACTATTACTGGTTTAGAGTAAGATTAAAATGATCATAAAACAATTCTATTGATTTGTCAAGAGCTTATGAGATTTTATTTTATAAATATCAACAACCATTTTCCATTTCTGATATGGTTTCTTTTTAGTGCTACTGGGTTGCCGGATTGGGCTGATTAGTTTGGTGATCATTCCGAGATGGGGAAGTGGAAGCAGGCCATAAAGTGTAGGTCTGCCAAGACTCAATCCATTAATTCTATTCTGGGCTGTCGTTCCGATTTATGAACTTTGAAATCACTGGTTGATCTAGAGTTACACTGTTTCTCAATAGGCTTTACGTAATTATCTATTGACATTATAGTAGGGCTTCATTATTATAAATCAAAAAAATCAAATTACAGGAGGCTTGATCAATACTATGGCCAAGACTAAACGCAGTTGGGATATGATCTCCGATGATTATCGAAAGGAAGTCATCCGGGGAATCATCGCTTTTTTTCAGACTGAAATGGATCAGGAAATTGGTGTGATTGCGGCGGAGAATATTTTAGATCATTTTTTACAATCGGTCGGTATGAAGCTCTATAATAAGGGGGTGGAGGATTCGGTGGGTTACCTTAAGGAGCGTCTTGAAGATTTGACCTTGGATATGGAAGCCATGTTGAAAAAACAAGTCAATTGAATGATCGGATACTGAAAGTAATGATCACGATAGGTGGGATTGCGTTATGCTGGAATTAACCAATTATAGGAAAGAAAAACTGACGATTGATTTAGGCTGGGCCAATATTTTCGGAGTCTTGATCCTGATTCCGATTGTGCTGGGATTCGGATTGCCCTATTATCTGATCTGGTCTCCGGAATTGAGCGTAAAGGCTTATTTGAATACTGTCGGATCACTCGGAGTCATCCTGAGAATGCTCGTGATGATCCTTACACTAATGGTCGGAATTGTACTGCATGAACTGATTCACGGGATCACCTGGGGCATTGTTGCTAAAAATGGATTTAAATCGATCAAATTCGGAGTATTGTGGAATATGCTTACTCCCTATTGTCATTGCAAGGAACCGATGACTGTCAGGCACTATATCCTTGGAGCCATCACCCCGGCCATTGTGCTGGGATTCATTCCCTCCATCCTGGCACTCGTGATTGGAAACTTGGTATTGCTGGTGTTCGGGATGATTTTTACCGCCGCGGCCAGCGGGGATTTTCTGATCATTAATCTGATCCGAAAGGAAAACCATGAGGATCTGGTGCAGGATCATCCCTCCGAAGCCGGATGCTATATTTACCGCATAATTGAAACTCAGTGAGCCTTGGATTTCCTGTAATTAAAACCTATGAACAAATGAGGATCGAACATAAAAAACTTCCGGATCCGGTCGATGAATTGAGCACCTATATGATCGTATACAATGGGGGGCATGCGGAATATTTGAATTTCCTGGCTGTCAATTGACTTTGTTTTAATGTCTTATTAGTATGAAGATTCAAGCAGCAAGCCACGACTGATGATTGTCAATCCAGAGGTTTTAATGGAATTCCAATGTCGAACCTTCACGGATACGATCGATTGGTAGGAATAACCGGGGGTCGATGCTGGATAATCTGCCGGAACCATTTAACAGCGAGACTGGACTATGAAATCGTTTGAAATCGAGGTTGAAAGGGTTACCGGGTATTGCTCCTGCGGGTATAAGGTGGGTGATAAATTTCATGCCGCAGGTCTCAATACCCCTGATACGGCCTTCTGCGGCGGGGCTTATATGGTGATTTTCCCTATGCAAACAGCATTGCATTGCGGGGCTCGCTTGAGTTTTGAATCAAATCCAAAGTCCAAAACGAATTTAGCTTGTCCCGACCATGGATATGTCACCTTCAAGATTACTATGCTTGATTCCCGGAACTGAACAACGGAGCATTCGACATAATAACAACCGGTAAGTAATGATTCGTCGCTCTGCTCAGACACCTCCGGGCGGGCCTTCTGATTTGCTTTCTATTTCCCGGGCGGACAGGTATCAACAGCTCCCATCCTGTACCGGCGCTGAGTTGATCTCGATGGTGATCGCCTCAAGGATCAGAGAGTATAGTGCAAATAAGGTTAGGATAATTATGATAAAGAAGACATTGATTTTTATCCCATTTCTATTATTACTGGTTATTGCTTTTAGAATGGTGACGGTATATATCGAGCAAAATGATGAATTCAATTATCATCGCAACATTCCTAAATCCATTCGATTATGGTCTGCGGATTTCGAACCGAATGGGACTATTCCGATACGATTCACCGCATTGGGAGAAAACGTTTCTCCATCCCTGTATTGGGATAATGTCCCAGCGGAAACCCAATCGTTAGCCATAATCGTAGTCGATTACGATGCTCCTTCGCCGTTCATCAAGCTCACGACTATCGATCATTGGATCGTTTTCAATATCGATCCGACGATAAAATGTTTCGATCCTGCATTAACCAGCCGACAATTGATAGAGGATAGCATGAGCTTGGGGATAACCATTACCGGAGGAACAGACTATGTGGGCCCTAACCCGCCTCTGGGAACCCATCGCTATTATTTCAGAGTTTATGCTCTATCGGTTTCTCACCTCGATTTATTGAAACCGACCAAAGAAATCCTTATGAACACAATGAAAGATAAGGTGTTGGCATACGGCGAGCTGATTGGAGTATTCAAGAAATAAAATTATCACCAACAGATAGCCGCATTGATTTTATTGCTATTTCAAGCGTTTTGAATCGGCGGCTGTGTCGGAAAACTGCAGGAGAAACGGAAGGACCATTATGATTCCTGATTTTCAATCCATCATGCTTCCATTCCTTGAGTTCATTTCAGATGAACGTGAGCATTCCACCCGAGAGATTCATGATCATTTAGCCGGAATATTCGGTCTGACTGCGGATGAAATCAACCGGTTTTTGCCCAGCGGCTCCCAAAAGACTTTTACAAATCGGATTGCTTGGGCCAAGGCATATCTGAAAATGGCCGGATTACTTCAAACCACCAAACGAGGATACGTTAAAATCACGGAATCGGGAAAAGCCTTCCTTGGTTCAAATCCCTCCGTAATCAATGTTAAAATCCTGAGAACTCTGCCGGCTTTTTTGGAAAACTACGGTAAACCGAAAGATGACAATATCAATTCAGAGGATAGCGACTCTCAATCCTCATCCACCCCGGAAGAAATACTGGAAAGCAGCTATGTTCGGATTCGCAGGAATCTATCCCATGAATTGCTGCAGAAGATCAAAAACTGCAGTCCGGCCTTTTTTGAGAATCTGGTGGTTGAACTCCTTGTCAGGATGGGATATGGAGGCACTATCCAAGATGCGGGACAATCCATCGGACAATCCGGGGATGAAGGGATCGATGGGATCATCAAAGAAGACCGGTTGGGCCTTGATGTGATCTATATCCAGGCCAAACGATGGGAGGGAGCGGTCGGCCGACCCGAAATCCAGAAGTTTATGGGGGCACTGGCCGGACAAGGCGCCAAGAAAGGGGTATTCATCACCACCTCTCGATTTACCAACGATGCCCGATCCTATCAGCCGCGGAATGATACTAAAATCGTACTGATTGACGGCGAAAAACTTGCGGAACTGATGATCGACTACAATCTGGCTGTTTCCATAACCAGTGTTTTCGAAATCAAACGGATCGATAACGACTATTTTGAAGAATAGAACAATGGCCATCCCTAATCTGCCGGCCTTTTTCGGATAACAGATATTTTTTTGGAGAGATAATGATACGATCAATCATAAAAAAACATTTAGTTCCATCGGATGATTATATTTTTGGTTTTGCCGATTTGCATGGGCTGATCGGTGATCTGTATGATGGATTCCATTATGGGATCTCGATCGGTAAGCGCCTGAATCCGGATATCGTCGATCGACTCGACAATGGTCCGACCATCGAATACTTCAATCACTATACACAGATCAATCGTGAATTGGCTGACCTGACTCAAAGGATTCATGATGATTTATCCAGAATCGGTATCGATTCGATCAGGATTGAACCGACGATTTCCACCGAATCGAAGGATTATGCGGTATATTTGGAGACTCTGAGTTATGATATTTCTCACAAAATGGTGGCAACCCGCGCCGGTCTCGGATGGATCGGGAAAACCGATCTGTTCATTTCAACGGCATTTGGCCCTCGACTGCGGTTGGTCAGTCTATTGCTCAGGCAAAACCCCGGCCTCGATTCCAAACCGATCGAAAAAAGCCAGTGCGGGCTATGCCGGATTTGTGTGGATCATTGTCCCGCTCATGCGGCTAATGGTAAATCATGGAATATTAATGTCCATCGGGATGAGTTCTTCAATGCCCGCCAGTGCCGGGAAAAATGCGGAGAATTGACCCGGCAAAAACTGAATGTCGATGAGAGAATCTGCGGAATGTGCGTATCCGTCTGTCCTAAAGGCAAAAGGAAAAAAGCGTAGGATTGGCGATTTCAACAATCCATTATCTACAATTTACCCCAAGGAGGTTATGTTGAAATGGCATCAAGAACCCTGATTCCTGAAAATCCCGTTACCTGGCTGCGAGTGGCCTATTGGACCGGAGCCATCATCGATGCCAAAGCCTTCTTCCTGTTCCTTTTTCCCGGATTTCTTCCGATAATCACTCAATCGGTGTTTAATCTGGATGCTCCCAATGAATCCAACCTTGAACTGGTTTTATTAAGGCGATTGCTGGCCCTTTTCGATTTGGGTTGGACTCTGCTCTTGATTTGGGCTGATCGTAAACCATTGGAAAGAAAGGGGATCATGTTGCTGACCGTCTTTCCGATCATCACCGGAATTCTTATACTGAGGACGTTAACCGGCATTCAAACCACCGTCAGTGTGTATTATTCCATCACCAGCGGCGTATTCGGATTATTGTTCCTCTTTTTTGGATACAGCTACCTGATCAATTGCGGGTGGTTCCAGCGGATGATCGATAAAAGGTAATCCCAGCCTGATCCGAACCGTCATGCCAAGGATAACGGGACTCCAGTAATGAGTATGAAATTGGTTTTAATAGCTTTCACTTTGATATGTTATCGGATAGTCCTGGAAATGAGCAAAACCTTATTGGAAAAGCTGGATGGATCGAGTTTCTATTTTACAAACCCCGGTTCCGGTGTATTTGACGGAACCGGGGTTTGCTTATCAATTGCATGAATCAAGCAGGATGGCTGTTATTGGAGCTTTTGGTAACGTGAAAAGAGCCAGCCCCATCCGATAGCGGAGACTATCAGCACCGTCAAACCGAATTTGATGGTTTGCAGGGATTCGGCATAACCTTGGGCGATCACCATGGGGGAAATTTCCTTAGCCTGTGAGATGATGATCATGGCCCGATAGACCCCCAGATAGTGACCTAGGTATCCGACCAAAGCGCTCAGGATCGCCCAGAATATGATGGCATGGATCCCCCGTTTCAATTGGTATGCGGTCAGCTTATCATTGTGAACATATAGATCCATGGCCTTTTTTACGATTAAAACCATATTGATTACGGCAAAGATCAGAATGAGCCACATGAAGGGTCCGCCGGTCATCATGAAGTCTAACATGGGATACTCCTTTTTATGATATCAGCCTTCGGTATTCGCTATTCATCAACGACGTCACCCGGCCCAGCAGGAAAAACCACAGCAGCAGGATCAGCAGAGCACCGATCAGACCCACGATCATCACCGAATAGACCTGGATCATGATCTGGTTGACCTGCCTAAAATCCGCTTCCAGTGCCTGGAAATGTTCACCGGGTGTCATCAAAATCAAAAGTTTGCTTTCCCAGATGATCCCCCTGACCCCGCTTTGGTAAAGATGATAGTAATAGCCCCCGATCCCGATGAATAGATTCATTCCGGCTAGATAGATCAGGGGAAGCAGACCCGTCTTGAGTTTCCGGATGACCAGGTCCTTCTTGATAAAAAGCTGATAGAACTTGATCATGGAAAACACAAAAGCGGCCAGAATGATTCCAAACATGCCGAGTACCATTTTGTTACTCTGGGCTTGAGGAGGCAAAACCGAAAGACTGTAAAACGATAGAAAAGTTAGAACTCCAATAAAAAAATAAAATAATGCCCGTTCCGTCAGCTGTCGGGTACCTTGGGAGGCTCGGTAGACAATCTTCCTGAAAAAAGTCTGGTGGATTCTTTCCAGCTCGTGCATTGATTCCGGCTCCATGCTAAACGCTTCCGCAGTCCTGCGCTCAGCTTCCGACTCCTCAAAGCCCTGATCCCGTAACGACTGGAACATATCCTCCATGTCATCATGCATCTCGATGATGATCCGGGCTCGGGCCGCTTCCGGCAGATTCAAATTGGAATCGACCTGCCTTAGAAATGATGAAAACCTACTCATGCTCTTCCTCCCCCAGTATCCGGTTCAGCATGATACCGGTAAATACCTTCCATTCCTCGGTTCGTTGCTTTAGATACTTTTTTCCTTTGGTTGTGATCCGGTAAAACTTCCGATCCCGCTGACTGGTTTCCCGCTCCCAGCATCCCTTGATATAGCCATCCTTTTCCAGTTTATGGAGTACCGGATAGATCGTGCCCAGATTGAGCATCAGCCGACTTTGGCTCATCGTTTCGGTCATGGCCGCTATCTGATACCCATGAGCCTTTTGTTTGGCCAATACAGCCAAAATCAGCGTTTCGTTGCAAATCCGTGAAAGATTCTGAATATCAAAATTTCTGTCGCTCAATCGATCACCTTTGGGCAAATTTTATAATGAAAATCAATATAATGAACATCATTATATTTAACTTCATTATAATACAAAAAAAAATCTTGTCAAGTATTTTTATATTTTAAATTTTTTTTCCCCATGATTGATCATTTATTTTACTTCAAAAGCAGGAAGAATATTCCTGATCGGTTACGGAATGGATTGATCGATTCCATTCTCGGATTACGGACAGGAGATTCTCCCTGCCGAGACATCGGTAGAACGGAGTGGTCACCGTGGAGCAACGAAATCCCAATCGGTTAACGATCCGGAATTCCGTCTTGACCGATAGACTGAGATCGAACTGGTTGTCTATGCCGTTCCCGGGGGTGACACCATTCAGACGATAGGCTGATTAGAATAGGATAACAATCGGCGAAAGCTTTTCTGCGACAAGATATAGAGTGCGGTCAATCCAAGACCCAATCCGCAAAAAACCATGATGTAAGCTGATCCTTTGGTTTCGATCCTGAATACCGATTTTAAAAAATCAAGAGCCAGGCCGGAGAGCAGCATCCCAATCGGCATGGAAGCGGTGGTCAGGGTATGGTAGAGGCCGAATACCCGTCCATGATACTCTTTGGGTGTCGAGAGTTGGACCACGGTTGTCAGCGAGAGTGAAATCCCGGCAATCGAACATCCGGTCAGAAATACCAGCAGGAGGGTAATCGGCAGGAAGGAGATGAGGCCGATTCCCATTGTACTGGCCGCGGATATCAGCAATCCGGCCATCACTACCATCATGCGCTGGTGTCCCGTTACTTTGAAAGCTCCCATCACGGCCAGTCCCGCCAGGACTCCCAGTCCGAAATCCGCCATGATATACCCGTACCAGGCAGATGAGAGCTGTAGGCAATCGGTGACATAAAACGGGTAGATAACCGGAAATGAGGCCACAAACAGGTGATACAAGCACATGATCAGTAAAAAGGAACCCAGACCTTGACTGCGGCTGATATAGACCAATCCTTCCCGCAATTTATTAAAATAATCGGCGGCTTGATCGGGGATTTTGTGCTTTTCGGCAGAGTGAACCCCCGACTGGATAAATCCCTCTGAAAAGGCGGACAGGATAAAGCTGATTCCATTACTCAGAAAGAGCATCGGGGCGCCCATCAGTCCGAATAGAACTCCGCCTAACCCTTGTCCGGTCAGATTCAACAGGTTGGTGAAAAACTGGTAGAGTGAATTAGCCGACTGCAGTTCCGATTCTTCCACCAGTTCCGGAATCAGGGCGGTGACGGCCGGGTTGAAGAATGATGCACTGACCCCTAATATGAAGGAAACCATGATGATCATCCCGATCATCCACCCGGTGTGAGCCGGGAACATAAACAAAAAAATTCCCGCCGACAATACGGTCAGGCCGTTGATCAGATCGGACAGGATAATGATGGACTTGCGCGATTTCATATCGACCCAGGTTCCGCTGAACGGGCTCAGGATGATCTCAGGAATGGTGGTAGCCATCATTACCATCCCGATCAGGGTGGCCGATTCCATCTGATTTTTCAACCATAGTACCAAACCGACCGTGAATACGGCGGTGCCAAGTTTGCTGACCGCGTGGCCTTGCATCAATAACCACAGATTTCGATTGGAAAACCACTTCATTTGATTTCTCCTTGATAGATCAGATTTCAGGAATGGATTCATTCACGATCGATTCAGAGAAACGGTATTCGGGTTAACCGACTTACCATCCCGTATCCTGTTGCTTTGGGGGAGAATGGTTCCGGACGGTCATAGAATGAAATGCTGCTGAAATGCAATCAACCAATAGATTAATCATAATAGACATGCTCGATATAGAGTTAAGCCATAATAAAAAGGATGAACGATGAATGGATTATAAAGGAATGAAGATCAGAGATTGATTCGAATTACGACGATATCAGGATGGTTATTATCCTGAATCCGACGGATTCGGAGAAGGGTTAAAAGCGGATTGCATCATAGCGGGGCATATCCTGAAGCATGGTAAAAGGCCATCAGCCCGAACAGGATCAATATTCCGTTCGAACCGATCAGCAGCCAATTCCTGAAGCGGTCGCTCAGCAGATGCTTTAGCCGGCTGATCAGCCAGGTCAATGGTACAAACCAGGACAAGACGCCCAGTACGATGATGGTAATGGCGAGCCATCCATACTCATGGGAAGCAGGATATTTGCTGTTCCAGATCAGGAAAAAATTACCGCCGATCGCGGTCCAGGCCAGGATGGTCAATGGATTCGTGATGGTGATCAGGACTCCGGATAAAAAGAGTGCCATAGGGGTATTGGGGAGTTCAGTGTTGGTTTGATCGGAGCGTTTGGTTCGATGCAGTGACAGAATGGAGTTCAGACCAATTCCTATCAGTAAAAATCCGCAGATGATCCACAATCCGGTTTTCAAGGACGGATTGTCAGCCACCAGGCGGGCGATACCGATATAAACCAAAATCAGATAAAAGGCATCGGAAAGCCGGGAGCCGATCGAAAAGAAGAGACTACTCCGGAATCCATATTGGAGTGCTATCTGGCAAGCCACCACGGTAACCGAACCCGGTGGGATGGCCACCACAAATCCCAGGATAAAGGCAGAGACCAGATATTCCATTAGCATTGAAGTAGTACTCCGTTTTATGCGTTTGAACGTCGGACACCCGGAAGGTATCGGGCAGATAACAATTTCTGAATCGTAAGGTGCAGAATTGATTCAGTCACCCGATTGATCGGTAACCACTATAATTACAAACACCAAGACTGTCAATCAGAATTTTTTGCTGTAGCCGGTCACGTCATCATGCGTTGCCGGAACTCGGATTGACGGATCGACCGATGATTCCATGGAATGGAACGGTACAAGTTTTCCGCCGGATTAGGGGGTAAAAAAAAAGCCCTGCGGAAGCAGGGCTCTTTATCATAAAAAATATCGACTCGATTTTACCGACATATCTTCAAACATGGGAAACTAATTAATAACGGGGAGGACGACTTCCGCCACGGCTTCCACCGCGGCTGTCAAATCCGCCACCGGGACGCTTGGTCGACGGCTTGGCGTCGTTAACTCTTAAGGTTCTCCCTCCCAGTTCGGTCCCGTTCAAGGCATCTTTGGCTTTTTCGGCTTCTTCAGCGGTACTCATGGTCACAAATCCAAAACCTTTACCTTCAATCACGATCGCATCGGACACCATGCCATACTGGCTGAATAAGCCCTTCACTTCGTCTGCAGTGGTTTTGTAATTCAAATTTCCTACATATAATTTTGCAGTGGTCATAAAAAAAACTCCCAAAAAAAAAATTGCTATTTGTTTGACATAAACAAATCGATATGTCAGAATCAGAGCGATATTTCCCCTAAGGGCGGATGTAAAAGATCACAAGAACCTGTATGATGGGTTTTAATCTTTCAATGGTAAGATAACAAGCTTTATTTTAAAATGCAAGTTGTTTTTTTTTATTTTTTCAATTTAATGAAAAAAATTCAAAAATTTGATAGGTATTATGAAATCGGGATATGCATCTTTTTGATTCATGACGACTGGATACGGGTGATTATTCATCTGAACGTCATTTTATTTCCCGGATTTCATAGTCATTATCCTGTTATTTTTCAGCTTATGGACTTCGCGGGGATCGATTCCGGTTTATTTCGATAAGCTTGATTTATTATTTAGACGTTGTTTGAATCACTTGAATGATCCGGTATTTCGATTCTTTGATCTCCATCATGGCGGTAAATGTCCCTGATCAGATTTTTAAGCAGCCGATCGTGGAAAATATTGCATTCCAATTCCACGCTTCGATTGATTATGGAGACCAGGTTGCGGATTTTTTTGAAAATCGGTCGAATTTCTTCGGTCTGATAGTGATAGATGGTCGGATTATGAAGCAAGGGATCGGTTCCGGCCGGTGGATGAATTCGGAACATGGGGGAGTGGGGGATCGGGGAGAAGGAGGCCAGGCTGATTTTGAGGTTGCGTTCGGCCAGGAAAAGGATTGACTGCATGACCTGCTCCAGGCTTTGTCCCGGCATTCCGATCATCAGGTAGGTTTCAAAATCCTGGTGTCGGTACCCGGCCGATAGCAGGGCTTCGACGCCCTGTTGGTAACCGGAATTGGATATTTTGCGGTCCATTTGTTCCTGCAGATCGGGCAGGGCGGATTCCAGCGACAGGCGGATGGTTTTAAAACGGCTTTGTTTCATCAAGCGGGCGATTTCCGGAGTTAGGTAACGCACATGCAGGCCGTTGGGGGTATGGAGGTTGAGTGC
>JAGOEH010000269.1 GCA_017997825.1 Candidatus Delongbacteria bacterium
ATCCTTAACTGCTCCGGACTCCGTCCGCTCATTACGGCCAGGTTGGCCAGATGCATAGCGCCGGCCGCATTTAGCCGACCGACGATCAGAATGACGGGATGGGGTTCATTCAACAGCTGTTCAGCCAACTGATCCAGTACGGCAGAGGATTCCGAGCGGGAAGCGGATCCATACAATGATTTTAAATCCGGGGAAAGAGAAGCGATTTTCCGGGCCACCCTCCGGTTCAATGCCGGCAAAATGGAAGCCGCCGGCTTATCGAGGGAAAGAACCTGCCCGGTTTTAAGGAATTCTTTCAGTTTGGAATCCGGATTAGCCTGAACCGAAACCAGGCGGGCGCCATTCCTTAAATGCTGCATAATATCCAGTAATAGGACGGGATGATCCTTCTGGAGATCGGCATCCAACAGGATAAAGGTCGAGGCGGAATCCCAGACAGCCGCCGGTGCTCCGAAATGATTCTCCAATCCCGCTGCCCGGATACTCTGAATCAGGGGAGAATAATTGACTTCCGCAAAGGAAAACAGGGGGTGCTTCCGGGTATGGACCGCGCGGTAGATCTCCTGCGGAAGCGATTCTCCCAGGATAAACTGCATGGAGGGGGATAGTTTAAGCCCGGATTCGATAATCCGGATGGCTTCATCAAAATCGATCGGCACCAGCCGGCCATTCTTTCTTGCCCATGGGGTGGTGATCGCCGCATCATCCTGCAGGCTTTCATAACCAAAACGTCCTTTAAAACACAGATTCCCATGATTATTCCGGGCGTCGTCCCGTCCGGTAATCCGCTGGATCTTACCGCCGGTATAATGGATCTCCAATCCGCAGCCGACGGAGCAGTAGCGGCAGACATCAAACCGACTTCGGGTTTTGAAGGGACCGGGTTTGGCCGGCCCCGGATTCTTTTCGCTCAGTGCACCGGTCGGACAGGTCTGGATACACTGCCCGCATGTTTCACATTGGGTCAGTAGCAACGGTTCCTGGAAAGAAGGCTGAATCAGGGTATCAAATCCGCGTTTGACAAATCCCCATACCGACAAATGTTGAACCTCATCACAGATCCGGACGCATCGTCCGCAGTTGATACATTTATTAGGTTCAATCCGGATATAAGGATGATAGTTATCGTTGGTGATTTTTTTATGGCTGCCGCAGAACATACTGATATCCGCCTGATACTCCCCGGCATACTGCCTGAGTTTACATTCGAACAGATCCTGACAGCCGCATTCCAGACAGCGTTCAGCTTCCAGCAGCGCCTGTTTTTCGGTATATCCGGCTTCGATCTCATGGAAATTGCGCTTACGTTTGGCGGGAGACAAAACATTCATTTTCTGCCTCGGCAGATGAGGATACTCACCCAGATCATCGGCGGTGACCGGTTTGAATTGATCTTTGCGGATAATGAACTCGGGCCGGGGTACCGAAACAGTGCCGGCCTGCAGATAACTCACAATCGCTTTGACGGCTTTACCGGCGCCTCCAATGGCATCGATGGCGGCCTGTGGGCCGGTGACGGCATCCCCAACGGCAAAAATCCAGGGGATACTTGTTTGCATGGTTTGTTCGTTCACCTGCAGGGTATTCCATTTGGTAATGGCGGGGAGATTGGAATCGCGGGATAAACCGCTCAAATCAACACTCTGGCCGATCGCCGCAATGACAGTATCCACCGGGATATCATACTCCGAGCCTTGAACCGGTACCGGGCGCCGCCGGCCGGAATGATCGGGTTCTCCCAGTTCCATCCGGATACACCGGATCGATTCAGCCCGGCCCTGTCCGGTAATTTCGACTGGAGCCGTCAGATAGATAAATTCGATACCCTCCTCGATGGCCTCTTCGATCTCGATATCATTGGCCGGGATCTCGTCCCGGGTCCTACGGTAAATGATCATAACCTTTTCAGCTCCCAGACGGAGTGAGGTTCTGGCGGCATCCATGGCGGTATTACCGCCCCCGATCACCGCCACCCGGCGTCCGATCCGGTTAATTTCACCTTTGACAACGGAATGGAGAAAGTCAACCCCAATCATCACCCCGGGCAGCTCTTCGCCTTTGACCCTCATTCCAAGCCCGGCCTGGGCTCCGATGGCCAGCAGGATGACATCATATCCCCGGCTTCGCAACTCTTCCAGACTAAAGTCCCGTCCCAGAGCTTGATGGTATCGAATTTCAATCCCCAACTGCCGGATCAGCCCGACCTCGGCATCCAATATTTTCTTGGGCAGCCTATATTCCGGGATACCCCACCGCAGCATGCCGCCGGGATGGCCATGCTGTTCGAAAACGGTAACCGGATAGCCTTCCGCCGCCATATAGTAAGCAGCCGACAAACCGCCGGGACCGGCACCGATAACCGCAATCTTATTGGATTTGGCCGGTTTCTTTTCAGGGAGATAGGGATCTTCGGAATTCAAATCATAATCCGCCACAAACCGTTTCAGATAATCGATTCCCACCGGTTCATCCAGCAATCCCCGCCGACATACTCCCTCACAGGGGCGGGTACAGATCCGGCCGAGCGACAAAGGAAATGGATTGGTCTCTTTGATCAGCGCCAAAGCTTCCCGGTACTGATGATTGGCGATCAACCCGATATACCCCTGCACATCGACCCCGGCCGGGCATTTGAGTGTACATGGCGCCTTACAGTCCGCATAATGATTGGACAACAACAGCGACAGAGCCATTTTTCGGACCTGTTGAATCTGCTGGGAATCGGTCCTGATCTGCATCCCCGGACTGACCCGGGTGGCACACGCCGGCTGAAACGAACGGGCTCCAACCACCTCCACAATACACACAAAACAAGAACCAAACGGAACCATCCGATCATCATGACACAACGTCGGAATCTCAACGCCCTGCCGTCGGGCGACCTCCAGGATGGTGAGTCCGGAGGGAACGCTGATCGGCTTATCATTAAAAATCAAATTAATATCGGCCATGGGTTTCTCCTTTATATAATCACCAGTCACTAAATGATATAGATGGCATGTACCGGGCATTTTAACTTACATAATCCGCAGCGGGTGCAGATCGCCGGATCGATTCGATGCTTCTGCTTGGGAGCACCCGTGATGGCATGGACCGGACAGTTCTTCATACAGATGGTACAGCCGATGCAGGCATCCGGATTGACCTTAAACTGGATCAGGGATTTGCAGACCCCGGCCGGGCACTGTTTGTCGCGAATATGGGCCAGGTATTCATTCTTGAAATACTTCATGGTCGTAAGAACCGGATTGGGGGCTGTTTGCCCCAGGCCGCACAGAGACGCTTTTTTAATTGTAAAGGCCATTTCTTCCAACAACTCAAGATCGGAAAGTTCTCCCTTTCCCTGGGATATTCGTTGTAAGATCTCCAGCATCCGGCGGGTTCCGATTCGACAGAAAGTACATTTCCCGCAGGATTCATTCTGGGTGAAATTGAGGAAAAACTTGGCGACATCGATCATACAGGTTGATTCGTCCATCACGATCATTCCGCCGGATCCCATAATGGCACCGGTAGCCGTAACAGAATCGTAATCAACGACGGTATCGATCAGTTCAGCGGGAATACAGCCTCCTGACGGCCCGCCCAACTGAACGGCCTTAAAGGCCTTATCCTCTTTGATGCCCCCGCCGATCTTCGTGATGATATCCCGCAGGGAAATTCCCATCGAGACTTCGATCAACCCGCCCCGTTTGATTTTTCCGGCCAGGGCGAAAACCTTGGTTCCGGGACTTTTATCGGTGCCGTTGCGGCGAAACGCCGCGGCGCCTTCCCGCATAATCCATGGAACGTTGGCATAGGTTTCGACATTGTTAATATTGGTGGGCTTGCCCCAAAGACCGGCTTCAGCCGGAAAGGGAGGCCGAAAGCGGGGCATTCCGCGTTTTCCCTCGATGCTGGCGATCAAAGCCGTTTCCTCCCCGCACACAAAGGCTCCGGCGCCCTCTTTAATATGAACCTCCAGATTGAATGATGTCCCGAGCATGGAGCG
>JAGOEH010000270.1 GCA_017997825.1 Candidatus Delongbacteria bacterium
AGATTTTCCGGACGCATTGGCTCCAATAATAAAAACCCGCTCTTGGAGCTCAATATCCAATTGTTTAAAATTCTTCCAGTTTTTAATAATTAAACGGCAAATTATCATTCTAATATTCTTTTGATATGATTAATTTCTTAGAAACATTAAATTCATCCAAAAGTTGATCAATAAGATCTTCTCCTATTACAACTCTAATATATAAAATTAAAAGACTCTGTCAATAGTTTTTCATCCTTCAAATCTATATCAGCTTAAAATGTGCAAATCGGTTTTCAGTCGGGAGATGGAAGCTCCATATTTCTCCTCCATGATCGCGATCAATCGGAACAGATAGTCGATCCGTGCCTCCGATTCAGCCATGAAGAAACCGAACAGCTCACGTTTCACAGGATGAGCATCGGCGATCGGCAGATAGAGAGCCATTCGGTAAAGGATCGATGCCGACTCGACCAGGTAATTGGCGGTATATTCACTCCATTCCTTATCGTTGACGGTTTTGATCCGGTCGATAACCTGATTGAAGCGATCGGTAAAGTCGATGATTCGCTGCTGTTCCTGGATCAGCTCATTGAGTTTAAGTTCTTTCAGCTTCTGCCATTCAGCATCCAGCAGATGAGCGGTGATACTGCCGATGGCGGCCACTACCTGAAGCTGGGTCGTTCCTTCATAGATATTGGTGATCCGGGCGTCACGGTAGAGCCGTTCGACCGGGAAATCCTTCATGAATCCGCATCCTCCATGAATCTGCATGGAATCATAAGCGGCTTGATTGGCCATTTCCGAGGCCGTGAATTTGGATAGTGGAGTCAGGAAATTGGCCAGGTTGGAAACCTCGCGCAGGGATTTTTTAACATCCATCCCCTCATTTTCCTGTTTTTCGAGCATTTCCATCCGATCGATCACCCATGAGGTATGGTACAGCAGGACTCGGGTGGTTTCGATCTGGGCCTGCATTTTGCTCAGCATTTGATAGACGGCCGGGAATTTGACAATTTTCTCCCCGAACTGTTCGCGTTCATGGGCATATTTGACAGCTTCATTCCAGGCGGCCTGGGCAATTCCCAAAGCCTGATAGGATACACTCAACCGGGCGCCGTTCATCAGGCTCATCACATATTTGATCAGACCGAATTTGCGTTTGCCGACCAATTCAGCCCTGGCGTTATTGAACTGGAGCTCGCAGGTTGGGGAACCATGAATGCCCAGTTTTTCTTCGATCCGGCGGATCACCAGATTGTCGTCCCGATCACGTTCATACAGGAACATGCTCAATCCTTTGGCTCCTTTGGACCCGGATTCGGATCGGGCCAGCACCAGGGACACATTGCCGCAGCCGTTGGTGATGAAGCGCTTGACTCCATTGAGATACCATTGCCCTTCCTTCTCGATAGCTTTCAATTCTACCGCCTGTAAATCGCTGCCGGCTTCCGGCTCGGTTAGGGCCATAGCGCCGCTGATCTCACCGCGGGCAAATCGCGGTAGAATTCTATCCTTCTGTTCCTCGGTACCGAATTTCAACAGGGTGACGGCAATATCCTGTAGCCCGAACAGATTCATCAGACTGGCATCAGCCTGGGAAACCATTTCCACAATGATATTGTGAATGAACCCGGGCAGATTGAGTCCGCCGTAGCTACGTGGCAACGTGCCTCCCATATAGCCGCCCTGACTCAACACCTTCATATTCTCGACCGTCTCCGGGGCCCAACGAACAACTCCATGATCGAAGGAGGCTCCCTGATGGTCAACCGCCTCCGCTCGAGGAGCAATAAAATCGGCACAGATAGCGCCGGCATTATCCAAAATCATTTCATACCATCGTTGAGCTTCCTGATAAGAATGAAGCGTATCGGCATCATGGGATTCAAAATTGCTCTCCAGATGCCGAACCACCTCCTCCAGGTCAAACCAGCGGCAATAGAATTTTC
Source organism: Candidatus Delongbacteria bacterium (assembly GCA_017997825.1). Lineage (GTDB taxonomy): Bacteria > JAGOEH01 > JAGOEH01 > JAGOEH01 > JAGOEH01 > JAGOEH01. Next base: position 1,932 of record JAGOEH010000270.1, read on the forward strand.
GATTCTCTGTATAAAAATTGGACATCAGTCTTCCTCCTTCAGATAGCGGATCATAACCGGAATGACCTCTTTCAGATCACCGACAATTCCCATATGGGCCACCTGAAAAATAGGGGCCCCGGGATCGGTATTGATAGCGATGATCTTTTTGGATTCTTCCATCCCGGCCCGATGCTGGATCGATCCTGAAATTCCGCAGGCGATATAAAGCTTGGGACGCACCACCGAACCGGTTTGGCCGATCTGACGATCCTTTTCGACGAATCCGAAATCGACGGCGGCTCGGCTGGCTCCAACCTCGGCACCCAATGCTTCCGCCAACTGAAAAATCAGTCTGAAATTCTCTATACAACCGACTCCGGCTCCACCCGACACAATAATGTCGGCCTTATTGAAATCCACGCTCACCGCTTTGGCGATCACCTCCACGACCTGATTCATGATCCAATCCGACCGGAACGGTAGGCTGAACGCCTGAATCGATGCGGGCCGATCGGGATGAGATTCGGGAATCATCATCACCCCTTCCCTGATGGTAGCCATCATCGGGCGGTGTTCGGGATTGACGATGGTGGCCAGAATATTGCCTCCGAAAGCCGGCCGAACCTGATACAGGATTTTTCCATAAGCTTGATAATCGTCAATATAGAGCTGGGTACAGTCGGCAGTCAGACCGGTCCGAAGTGACGAGGCCACCAGCGGAGCGATATCCCGGCCGTTATGGGTAGCGCCGAACAACACAATATCAGGATTTTCCTGTTTGATCATGGCTTCGGCAATCTGCTGATAGGCCCGGGAATGAAGATGCTTGAGCGATGGATGGCAATAATGGATCAGACGCGTCATTCCGATCTTAAAAAAACGCTGATAATGCTGGGGCAACTCATCCCCGATATAAAACCCGACCACTTCACCGTCAAAGGGCTTCATCAGGTCATAAGCTTTGGCGGTCAATTCCAGGCTGACATTCCGCGCCTGGTGCGTCACAGGATTTTTTTCGATATAAATCATGGTCTTCATTGGGTCACCTCAATATAATCTTTGATGATATCTCGAACCAGTTCCTTGATACCCCCTTCATGATTCTCGTACATGGAGAGTTCCCCTCCGGTCAGAGTAATGCTTTTGATATTGAACACCTTGGTGGGACTGCCTTTCAGGCCGCATCGATCCGGATCGATCTCCATCCTGTCCAGATCCAGCACCGGGATAACCCATGAATTGGCTTGAGCCATGGCGGAATCGGATTCGGCAAAGGCATCGGCTCGATCACAGCGAAAGTATTTCAGCATACGATGGGCCGAGGGATATCGCGGTTCATTGGCCTGTGAGGTCACGGTCATCAGTAGAGGGAACCCGGCCTTGATGATTTCGATCTGTACTTCCCCATCCCGTTCGACAACCAGATGATCCGGATGGATTTCACGCAGCCGTGAGACATAGGTAATCTGGTTCAATCCCAGTTTTTCGGCCACCTGGGGTCCAACCTGGGCCGTATCGCCATCGATGGCCTGGCGGCCGGCCAGCACCAGATCGGCACCTCCGATCGACTTGACCGCTTCCGACAGGATATAGGATGTCGCCAGGGTATCTGAACCGGCGAATCGTCGGTCCGATACCAGATAAACCCGATCGGCACCGCGATACAGCGATTGTCGCAAAATCTCCACCGCTGTGTTCGGTCCCATGGTAATGATGCTGATGTGCGCCGGGATAGTCTCTTTGATGGTTAATGCCATTTCCAAAGCATTCAGATCCTCGGGATTGAAAATTGCCGGTAAAGCAGCCCGGTTGACCGTTCCATCTTCCTTCATGGCATTGCCTCTGATGTTGGCCGTATCCGGTACCTGCTTGGCCAGGACAACGATTCTGATCATATCTCCTCCAAACTATAATTAAAGCGCTTCTTAACGATAATGGACCCGAATCTATAAAATATATGACAAAAAATCAAGATAAAATTACAAAAAAATGGGGGGGGGGGTCTGATGAAACGATCCCATAATCCCATACATAGTATCCATAAATCAAACCGTCACTC
>JAGOEH010000271.1 GCA_017997825.1 Candidatus Delongbacteria bacterium
TTGCTATCGGCTGGCTACTGGCGCTTTATCCTCGCTTCGATTTTGCTCATATGCGGATTCCCGGGGTATTACCTCGAATCGGTCTATGCTATTTTTTCGCCTCTATGATCATTCTACACTTGAAACCCCGGGGCCAAGCCCTTACCGCCGCCCTGATTCTGTTAGTTTATTGGGCGTTAATGGTTCTTGTTCCCTTTTCAGGTAAATTGCCGGACCATTGGTCGTATGACAGCAATTTCGCCAAGTATTTCGACAGTCTGATCATCAAGGGGCATACCTGGAAACCGGATTTTGATCCGGAGGGTTTGATCAGTACCTTGCCCGCTATCGTTCAGACTATGTTGGGATATTTTACCGGAATGTGGTTGCGCTCCAAAGCTACCGATATGGAAAAAACGGTAGGGATGTTCATGGCTGCCAATTTGTCGCTTGTACTCGGTCTGTTCTGGTCCTACTGGATGCCGATCAACAAGCAGCTCTGGACCGGCAGTTATGTCTTCTATACCGTCGGCATCGCTTTACACTTTCTGGCTATATCCTACTGGTTGATCGATATCAAAGGATACCAAAAGTTTACCAAACTATTTATTATTTTCGGGAGCAATGCTATTTTTGCTTATGCCGGCTCCTCATTCATTGCGAAAAATATGTATGTTTGGAAGATTCCAGTCGGCGGTGGTGGAAAGGCCGGGTTATGGTCCATTATTTATGAACTGTTTTCGTTTGGTTTAGGGCCATGGATCGGCTCATTAATCCAACCCTTACTGTTCATTACGATCTGGTATTTTATTCTGCGATGGATGTATAATCGAAAGATCTTTTTAAAGTTATAGGGGAACCCGGTTCCGGTTGAGTTTGAAGCGGCAGCCGTTGAATCAGATTGCAATTGGAGTCCAATGCCCTATGGCGTTGGACTCTTTTTGTTGATGGGTCTCTTTTTCACTATCCTTGAATTGCCATAATTCTCGGTATCCGATCGCTTTGAGAATAGCTATCGCTTCCGGGAAATATCCGTTGATTTCGTTAGAGGAGTGGGCATCGGAATTGAGTACCAAGCGTAGTCCATCCTTCAAGCCTTGTTTCAGTAATTCAGGGGATGGGTAGAGCTCGGGGCAGCGTTTGCGGACAATACCCCCGGTATTGACTTCAAGCAGGAAATGGTCGTGAGCCAAACGACGAATAACGGACGCTGTCAGGTCCCGGTACCATTTATCATCGGGGTTGAAGAAGCGGTTATGCTGATTGTTTTTTTTAATCAGATCGATATGAGCGATGATATCCGGTCGGTTTTGGCTTGCCATCTGAAGGATCAGCTCGTAATAGTATTCGACGGCCGGTTTGATTTGACCGTGGAAGGAGTCGGTGATCCCCTGAATGAGTTCATCCGGGCTGCCGTCGACGGTCCAATAGAATCCGTCATGGTTTTTTCCCAAAAAATGAACCGAACCGATTTGGTAATCCAGGGCTGAACGCTCCGGGAGTTGAGCCGGAGGGCAATCCAGATGGCGGGTATAATCGATTTCCAGGCCCAACAGAATACGGATGGATGATCGGTATTGTTGAGCGAGGCGTTTAATTTCGGCCATATAGTCGGGAAGCCGTTCCGGTTTCATGGTCCAATCGGTTTCAAATCCGAGCGGCGCGTGGCTGGAAAATCCTAGGGTCGTCATACCAATCCGGATAGCGTAGCGAACGGTTGCTTCCGGAGGTTGTTGGCCGTCACAGAATGAACAGTGGGTATGATAATTGTGGAGGTTGTTCATGGTTATTCCTAATCGGCGGGTTATCGTTCGGTTATTTCAGGAGTTCAATCTGATCGAATCGGCGATGGAATCTGAGCCGGGCGAAGATTGAAGAATCAATCAGCGGGGATCCGTTCAGAATAAAAGCGGAGAAGTTTTTAGCCAGGCCGGGGCCCAGCATGACGCCCTGACCGCACATCCCTCCGAGTACATAGAGGTTTTCGAATGCCTGAATCTTATCGGCAATCGGAACTCCGTCCGGTGTATTAGGATAGGAGCCGCGCCAGGTACGGCGGATATAGAGATCCTTCAGTACCGGCATGGTGCGGATCATTCGCCGGGCAATGACCGGCATGAATTCCGAGGTGGTTTGCGTGCCATCCAGAGATTGATAGGGGGTATAGCAGAAAATGAAAGCTCCGACCTTGTTTTGGATAAAATAAAAATTCCGGGAATGAAACTCTTCATCCGGGCTGATATCCACGATCATGGTTTTCAGGATGGATTGGTAGGGAGCGGAGATACCGGCTTCATGGCTGTCAGGATAGACAGGGATATCCAGTCCGATTTTCCGGCCCAGCCCACGAATAGTGGATCCATTAGCCAGTATCAGGGTCCCGCAGGTATAGTGTTCGTTTTGGGTCACAATGTTACGGATTCGGGAGTGATCGGAAATGATCGCCTGGACCGTTTGGTTGAAACGGAATTCGACCCCCTGGCGCCGGGCGGCCAGGTAGAAGGCATAGGAGCTTTTGAGCGGAGAGATGTTGATATCCTCCGGGCAGTAGAGTCCGCCCCGGTAGTAATCGGGATTGATGGCCGGAACGATGCGGGGCAGTTCCGAAGGTGATAACCGATGCGCCGGAATGTTGAAGCGCTTCATGATCTCCTGGGATACTCCAAAGGATTGCAAATCTTCTTCACGCCGTGCTACATAAAGATAACCTCCCGCTTGATACTCAAGCTCATCCGGCCGTTGTAGCTCCCATTCCCGTATAATCCGAATCGTTTCTTGGCAAAGCAAAACCTTGACCGGTTCGGAATGGGATGACCGGATACCTCCGATGGCGGCCTTGTTATTACCCTGACCTGGAGAGGGCAGGTGTTCCAGAACCAATACCTTTTGATTTTCAAGACCTAAGTAATAAGCCAGCGGTATACCGACGCTACCGGCTCCAACGATAATATAATCATAGTGCATGATGGGACTCCGTTAGGATTGGTTTTCCTGATAATCTGCCAGAAGAGAGAGCTTGACCTCAGCCAGAAAGGGACGAACAGTATTGGGAATGATGGCGGCCGGTGGAATTCCTTTTTCCCTCATGATAGCCAGAATTCTTTCCTGGCATGATTTACCCCCGCATCCACCCATCGTGACCCGATGAATGGATTTCATCAGGTTTATATCGGTGATTCCCTGATCGATCATAGCTTCGATTTCCTGGCGGGTGATGTGCTCACATCGGCATACATAGTCGGGGTGTTCCTCGGAGTCTTGATTGGATGGGGGTTGGAAATCCGGAATGGGATTGAAGAGTCGGAAGCCTGCGCTTCGAATCGCCAAGTGAGGATCAGCCGTTTCAATTTCAAGCAAGAGACGATGAGGATCGGTAGGGCGCTGAATTATACGGATCAGGGTACCGGTTCCAATTTCCTGTCCCTGGTAATCGGTTAGGGGAAGGGATTGACCCGCATGAAGGAGTTCGGGCTCCAGTTCGAAGGGTAAATAGCAGAAAAATCGTCCGTTCTCGTTTTTAACTAGACTGATAGCGAGTCCGGGACATTTCAAGACGCACTGGAAGCAGCCGATGCATTGATTATCGAGGAGTTTGGGAATTTCCATGATATCATCTTCGGGAATGAAGATGACATTTCGGGGACAGATGGTGGAACAGGGATTACAGGGAATGCTTTGATAACAATGTAATACCGGCATAAAAGGAGTGGAAAAAGTGTCGGGATAGGTTAATTGGATGGATGGACCGGGGCGGCTTTTCAGGACGCTCATTTTGGATTCCCATTCGGGTGAATAGGGAGAGGTGCCGGACAGATGGTGCAGGATTTTGGCGGCGGCGATTTTCCCTCCGAAGAATGCGGCACTGGCTTCGGCAATCTCTTGAGCATCTCCGGCCTGGAAACAGGGGAGGCCGACCCGTTCGGCCTGTTTTACCAGCTCGTCAACCGGGGTCAGGCCGACTCCGATCAGCACTGCATCGACTCGGATAT
>JAGOEH010000272.1 GCA_017997825.1 Candidatus Delongbacteria bacterium
CGGAAGAACCGGAAGTGATCGAGAAGGGCAAGAAACCGGTCGGAGACGACAGCGATAAATAATGAAGTGTTTGGTTGGTCTGGGCAATCCCGGCCGGAACTATGCCGCCCATCGGCACAATTTCGGTTTTATGGTGGTCGATTATATTTTAAAGCATACCTCGCTGGATTTTCATAACCGGCGAATGGAGCACGGCCAAATTTGGCGAAGCTCTGAGGTCATGCTGGCCAAACCGGAAACCTTTATGAACCTGAGTGGGCAAGCGGTTTCAGAACTGTTGCGCTATACCCCGGTCGAAACGGATCAGCTCTTGATCGCCTATGATGATGTCAGTCTAGATTTTGGACAATTGCGGATCCGTAAGCAGGGAAGCGCCGGCAGCCATAACGGTATGAAATCCGTTATTCAGTCGCTGGGTTCCAACACCATACCGCGTCTGCGGCTGGGAATCGGTCCCAAACCTACCACTATGGAATTGGCCGACTATGTTCTGGCGGGTTTTTCCCGCTCGGAACAGCATCAATTACCTGAAATTCTGGCTCTGGCAGAAAGAGCCTTTTATGCCTGGTTGAATCAGGGACTGGATCAAGCCATGAACCTGTTCAATCAGCGTACCACTCAACCTACTCCATTCACGCCGAATGGGGTCTAACGTCCGAAGGGAGTTTGTTCATGAAAGCGTATGAAACCTTGTTCATTGTCAAGCCGCAGGTCGAAGAAAAAGCCCTGGGTGAACTGATGAGCAAATACGAGAATCTGATGACGAAGAATCAGTGTCAGATTCTCAAAAAGGAAAACTGGGGATTACGGACCCTGGCCTATGAAATCAAGAAATGCCGTCAGGGATTCTACCTGCAATTCCATTTTATGGCTCCGGAAAGCTTCATCAAAACCCTCGAACACGCCTACCGGATCGATGAAAATATCATCCGCTATATTACGGTTCGCTTATCGCCCAGTGAAGAAAAAGCCTATCAACCTGCTAATCCCCAGGAGTAATCCATGAACAACAAAGAACGTATCATCAACCGTCCCTGTTTTTTCTGCAAGGATGATCTGGAAATCAATTATAAAAAAGTCGATATGCTCAAACGCTATATCTCCGACAGCGGTAAAATTGTTCCCCGCCGCTACACCCGAACCTGCGCCAAACATCAGCGCAAGCTGGCCCTGGAGATTAAAAAAGCCCGGCATATCGCTCTGCTGTATTTCGTCGTCGACATTTCCAACTGATTGTCGATCGCTGTATGTCATCACGCCGGGTCAGTTATGCTGGTCCGGCTTTTTCATCTCCATTCAGGGTATCACAATGCATCGTTTCATTAACGCTATGCCATTCTTTCTACATACGATCCTGACCTGCCTGTTTCTGATGGGAGACCGTATTCCCTTCTTGTTTTTCCTGACCGAGATCCTATTATTGGTTTCGGCGGCCTGGCTCTATCTGACCCGTGAAACCAAGGCCTCAATATTCGTGCTGGCCATGACTATCTTGGTATTCATTCTTTCAGGCGGCGGATTGGTGATGGAAATCAGCTATGCCACCCACTGTTTTTCGGGCCTGCTGTTCGGGTACTTTATACACCGCGGCTATTCTTATCTCAACCTCCTGATCTGCTCCTCTCTGATTATGCTGGCCGGCCAGATTGTTTTTTATGCCATCCAACCCGAACTTTATCAGCAGGTTATCACCGAAATCCTGCGCGTGGTCGAACGAAGCAGCCGCATTCTGACAGCCGGAATCAAGAACCCTGAAGAACTCCAATCCTTTCAACAGATTGTTTCCAAACTTAGCGAATTTTATACCCAAACCCTCTTCCTTTTCCAGTTCGTTGAGTACTTTTTCAAGAGCGGTCTCATTCTGCTGATATTTCTCAATTTTATCAAAAAATCCCGGCCGGATCTCTATCGGCCGCTTCGATTCAGTGAATTAAGTCTGTACGAAAACTGGTTCTGGATGTTTCTGCTCTCTCTGGCCCTGCAGATCATTTTTACCGGCCCATGGTTTCAGATCGGACTGAATCTGATGATGATCATTTTATTCTGTTATTTCGTCCTTGGAATTTCACTGATCGTTTTTTTAATACGGCGTCAGAAAATCAACCGCCTGATGATTGCCATGCTGATTCTCTTTTTGATCTTTTTTCAGCCGTTTTCACTGCTGATGACCTCGCTGATCGGAGTCAGCGATTACTTTATGAAATGGAGATTACGTATTAATCCAACCCTTTAAACACCATTCTAAGGAGAACCGAATTATGCAGATTATATTGAGAGAAACCGTCACCAAACTGGGTAAACAGGGCGAAATCGTCAACGTAGCCCCGGGATATGCCCGTAATTATTTGATTCCCAAGGGAATTGCCATGATTCTAACCGAAGGCAACAAGAAAACTTGGGAAATGGAAGCCAAAAGCCGCATCAACAAGCAGAAAAAAATGGTCAAGATGGCCGAGGAAACGGTCAATGCCATGCAGGAAGTCTCGATCACCATCTCCATGGCTGCCGGTGATGAAGATCAGCTCTATGGTTCGGTGACCGAGGCGATGATTTCGGAAGAATTGACGTCCAAAGGATTCAGTATCTCCAAAAACCAGATCGCGATGGCGGATCATATCAAGAAGCTGGGCGTGTACGATGTCCCGGTCGAGATTGATCCGGAGCATACTGTCACCATCAAGGTTTGGGTAGTCCGTAAATAATCGCTCGTCCATAAAGGGGGTCCAGTGGTCCCGATCCAAGTCAAAGGCCTGGTGCTGGATTCGCATACCAAAACACCGGTGCTGATTCTCAAAGAGACCGATGGTGAAAGGATTCTGCCGATCTGGATCGGAGAAGAGGAAGCGTTCAGTATCAGCATCGCACTGACGGAAAACACCTCTCCCCGGCCCTTAACCCATGATCTGATTGCCATTCTGATACCGGGTTTGAAGAGCTCGCTGTCCAAGGTCGTCATCGACCGAATCGAGAATAATACCTACTACAGTTACATGATCATCGACCGAGATCATGAGATTCTCAAGATCGATTCACGGCCCAGTGATGCCGTCGCGGTAGCGCTCCGCCTTCAGGCTCCGATTTATGTTGAAGAATGCATTATGAAATCTGTTGAACCCTATTTTCCTGAGACATTAGCCAATGAAAAATCCAATCTGGAGAAACTTAAAAACCGTTTAAAAAACATGGAGCCGGAAGATTTTGGGAATAACCCGATCTGATCCATTCCGATTCATCCGGGCAGGATATGCTCTGGTTTGGTTGATGTTATTGACCATGACCGGCTATTCGCAACCGGGATCCTTATCATCCGATGCCCAGATTGACCGCCTGTTCCAGGTTTATCAGGATCGGATGTACACCGAATCCCTTCATCTGATCGAACAGATCCTCAAAGAAAAGCCTCATCACCCGCAACTGCCGGTAATCCAAACTATTCTGGCTAATGTCTATTTCCAGTTGGGTAAATATCAGTCGGCCTATCAGACGCTGGAACAATTCATTCAGCTCTATCCGGATCATCCGAACCGTGCCAATGCCTATTTTCTGCTGGGTACGATTGAAAACCTCAGGTTTCATTATCTGCCGGCCGCTGAGTTTTATTTACAAGCCTACCGGAGCGGTCAAACCGACCCCAATCTGATCACGCGGATTGATCAAAGCCTGCATGAGTTGATCATAGAAAAGCTCGAAATCGAGGAGTTGATCCGGTTGGCTGAAAATTCGGATGCTCCGTCATTCCGGAATTCCATCTATTTCTCGATTGCGGACCGCTATACTCGCAATTTTGATTTTCCCAAGGCCATCGGATACTGGGAAAAAATCGATTCCCAGGCCGATTCGCCGGAAGCCCGGGCCAGACTTGAGCAGTGCCGGAACGCAATGATGGCACCCCTGCGGATCGGATTGATCGGGCCCTTGAGCGGAGAGTATTCCAGTTACGGCAGTGCCATGATCCGGGG
>JAGOEH010000273.1 GCA_017997825.1 Candidatus Delongbacteria bacterium
CCTGGCCCGTGTTGCCGCCTGGCTGACGGCCGACGGCCAGTATTCTCTTCATGGTATCCAACCGGTCGATATGTTTCCCCAAACCCCTCATATTGAATGCATTGCCCTTTTCAAACTCCAATCATGAAGCCCATCGTGATGATCTGCGGCGCCCACCCTCCCGATGCATGCGGAATCGGCCACTATTTTTTCCATCTAATTGCAGAACTGGTTCCAAGCCATTCCCTGACCGTTTTTTTGCCACGGATTCCCGACCAGGGGAATCGGATCCCCGGAATCGATTATCGTCCATACTCCTTCAAAATTGTGACCTTTATCCGCCGGCATCAAACCGAAATCGTCCATTGGCAATTGATATCCCAGGGATTCCGGTATTCCATTTCTTTTTTGGGATTAATGCTCTACCTGAGGATTCGCTTTCCCCGGCTGATACAGTTGGTCACCCTGCATGATTTTTCCAGTCTGCATCCGATCAACCGGATCCGTTTATTGTGTGCCGCCGGGATCGCTCAGGGAGTAATTGTGACGGTCGACAAGGAAAAAGCCGGATTGAAACCGTTTCAAGCCAATCTCCTCACCATCCCCATCGCCTCCAATATCAGCCTGAATCGCCCGTGGCAACCTCCGGAACGGTATAGTCCTCTTCGTATGGTTCTATGGGGATTTCCCACCCGAACCCGAAATATAGCTGCCATTTTGGAAGCCCTCCAGCGACTGATCGCCGTCACAATGGATTTCAAAATCACTTTAATTCCGGGCTGGATCAATATTCCGCCTGACCTAATCGCGCTCTATCAAAACCGGATCCGGGATTATGGCCTGGATTCCTATGTTTCCACCACCGGCTACCTATCCGAGTCGGATATGATCGATGTTTTATTGAATTCTCACTTATCGCTGCTGATCTTCACCGATGGAGTCAGCTTCCGCCGGACCAGCTTCATCGGATCAGCCGGATTGGGTATTCCCATGATTGTTTCCGACGGCCCCAGCACAGATCCGATGCTGAGACGCCACTTAGCCTGTTCCATGCTACCTGAGCAGACCCCTTCCGCCATAGTGAATAAGATCATTGATTTCATCCGTTCTCCTGAACCGTTCATCCATGAATCCCGATGGATGTCGAACTATATTCGGCGCCACCATACATGGAAAACCATCAGCCGATTACACAGCACCCTTTACCGGAAACTATGTCCAGAACCCATGAACTGATTCTAAAAATTCTTTGCGATTCCGCCGTGCTGATGCTGTCGATGATCAGCGCTTTTTATCTGCGCTTTCACAGCGGCATGCTGCCGTCGGCTTACGAACCGATCGGTCTGTTCCACGATTACCTGATCACTTTTTTACTTTTTATTCCTTTTTTTATCCTGATCACCTCTTTTTTCGAAATCTATGAAACCAGCATCAATTTCTCGGTGGCCGACATATTCTATAATCGCTTTAAATCATGCAGCTTGGCAATGCTCTTTTTTTTCACCACCACCTTTTTTTACCGTTCCATGTCCTACTCCCGGGTCACCCTGGTTCTGATCTGGCTGATTCTGATTATCCTGTCATTCTGTGAGCATTTAGGGTGGCTGAAGATTTTTCCCCGCGCCAATGCGCTTTTCATTCTGAATATCAAAAACTATGAACAATATAAAGACAGCCTGCTGGGCGCCATCCGTTCCAATCTGCTGGTTTTCAACGATATTCCCCCCGTTTCAAAGATTGTCGAGATGGTCAGAGTTCAGCAAATTCGCAATATTTTCATCATCATGGAGGACTACACCCGCGATCAGATCATCGAACTGAGTAATCAGTTGGTCTATCTCAATTGCCGACTGAATCTGGTTCCCAGTATGATGTTTGTTTATCCGGTCCGGTTTGATCAATTCCATTTCAGGCATTTGGATGTGCTGGGAATCGAGCTGAAAGTTCTAAAGCCGGTTAACCGGTTTATCAAGCGGATCGCCGATTTGTCGGTTTCCTTCATTATGCTGTTGATTTTCCTTCCGGTGATCCTGGGGATTATTCTGCTTCTATTGATCAGCAGAAGCCCGATCATCTATGCCCAAATCAGGACCGGACGGATCGGGAAACCCTTCAAGCTATATAAATTTTGCACCATGATCCCCGACGCTGAGGCGAAAACCGGTCCGGTATGGGCGGTGGAACACGATCAGCGGGTTACGTTCTGGGGTCGGATACTCCGGAATCTGAGCCTGGATGAACTGCCGCAATTGTGGAATATATTCAAAGGGGATATGAGTTTGATCGGCCCACGGCCGGAACGCCCCTTCTTTGTCGACCAGTTTACCCAACAGTGGCCGGAATACGCCTATCGCCACCTGGTCAAACCCGGATTGACCGGATGGGCCCAGGTCAACGGACTGCGGGGGCAATCCTCCGTCAAGGAACGGCTTAACTACGATCTTCATTATATTTACAGTTTCTCCTGGTATCTGGAGATAAAAATCCTGTTCAGGACCATGATGGAGTTTCTATTTCATAAGAAAGCCTATTAAAAATGGCCAAGGTCAATCTGATTATTTTTTCACCCCACTCCAACTGGGGCGGAGGAGAACAGAGTCTGGCCTGTTTTTTGAACCATCTCCGGCGGCACTACAGCGCTGATTATACCTGCCGATTGGTATTGGCCGAACCCGGTGTATTGGAAGAACATCTCCATCAATTGAAGATTCCTTCACAACTATTTCCATTTCCCTATATGGTCGGCCATTTCAGACCGGTTCAGTTCTCAGGGTTTTTCCACATCCGCCGGCTGATGCGAATCATTCGTGAATTCAGCGCCTCCCCAACAATCTTCTATTTCAACGGGTTTTACAAGTGCGAATTGATGATTATTCTGATGCGATGCCTGTTCCCCCGGATCCCGATCCTGGTCCATCATCGGACCGTCCTGGCCTCCTATCCCCTCCATTGCAGACTGGCCCTGGCTCTGAGCACGGCTCAACTCTGCATTTCAGATTTCGTTAAATCGCATCTGCCTTTTCCCTATCGTCATCCCTCCAGGTCCATCCGCCTTCACAACATGATCGATTTTGACCGGATCGATCAAATTGTGTCATCCGGAACCCATCCACCCTTTTCGAACGTGCCCTGCCATATTGCCATCCATAGCCGAATCTCACCGGAAAAGGGACAGGGCGATTTTATCAGAATTGCCCACCAGGTTTCCCGGTTGGCCGATCCCACCCGTTTCAAGTTTCATATCTATGGAGCACCTCTCTATGGAAGTGATGATTATCTGATGACGCTACGGAGCATGATCCGGAAGGAAGGACTTGATACGCTCGTTATTCTGGAAGGGTTCAAAGCCGGTATTCTGGACGAGATTGTTCGGATGGACGCTGTTCTAGTACTGTCCGACCATGAACCCCTGGGACGGGTCGTCATGGAAAGTATGGCGCTGGGACGAATTGTGATGGCGTATGGGTGGGGAGGACCGATCGAACTGATCAGACATGGTGAAACCGGATACCTGATCCGGCCGCGTGATATCGAGCAAGCCGCTCAACTGATCGTCCATTTAAGCGGGAATCCGTCGGAAGCTCAACGAGTCGCCATGCAAGCCTTTCGCTGTAGTCGTTCCATGTTCGATCATCCGGCCTATTTTGACCGGTTTCGGACGGTGGTCCAGTCTATTCTGGGCTGATTCATTTTGCTCATCCATAATCTCCGGCTTATCAACGACTCCAGATCGAAACCCTCATGAGGTTAAAAAAGACAACCATCCACCTTAAAATAAATCCGTAAGATTGCATGAATTGAAATGGAAGAGAATTAATGTAAAAAAGGATGGACTATGGGATGGGTTATTTTAGATAAACAATGGTGACGCCGTCACCGCCTGATTCGGCGTCGCCGGGGCTGAAATGGGATACCACCGGATAGGTTTTAAGGAAATCGCGGATGAAGGTTTTAAGAATACCGTTTCCCAGACCATGAA
>JAGOEH010000049.1 GCA_017997825.1 Candidatus Delongbacteria bacterium
CCGTTATCCCGGGCCATGACTCGGCATATCCGTAATCTCAAAGATAAACGCTTTCGGAACCGATACCGGCAAACCCTGATCGAAGGGGATAAGCTGGTCATGGAGGCGCTAACCTGGTATGGCGGGTATATCGATATGCTTGTCGTCCGTGGAGAGGATCCTCCCCGCTGCTGGTTGACAGCTTGTTCGGTGCCGATTTATGCTGCTCCGGAATCGGTATTTGACGAGCTGAGCCTGGAGAAAACCCCCAGCGGCATTATGGCCGTGATTGCCGTTCCCCCAGCCGAACCATTCGATCCGGGACCGCAAATCCTGGTACTGGATGCCATCATGGATCCCGGCAATATGGGGAGCTTGCTCCGATCGGCGGAGGCCTTTGGGATTAAATCCGTCATTACGGATATCGGGTGCGTCGAGCTATCCAATCCCAAAGTAATCAAGGCCTCGATGGGGTCCTATTTCCGGCTGAACCGCCATGAGCATTGGCGTTCCGATCAGATACTCGGACTAATGAAAAATCATCATTACCAGGCTTTGGCACTGGACAGCCGTGGTGGAGATTCAATCTGGGATTACCGGCCTCACCGGCCGTGGCTGCTGATGGTGGGGAGCGAGTCGCATGGATTGTCCCCCGATTTTACCCCTTATATGACATGCCTCCATATTCCGATGGCTGGAAAGGCGGAATCACTCAATGCCTCGGTCAGCGGAGCGATCGCGCTGGCGGTTTTGACCCGGAATACCCCGCCGATGACTTAGAGATACTTTTTTACCTTTTCTTCCAGGGTTTTTTTGTCGATCGGCTTTTTTATGAAATCATTGATACCGGCCTGGGATGCCTCGATGATGGTGGCTTTATCGACATGCGAGGTGATCATGATGATGGGAATGTTTTTATATATCGGGAATTTGCTGATAAAACTGGGATGACGGATAATCTTGGCGCAATCGGTTCCACTGATCTCCCCCATCTCCTTATCCAATGTAATCAGGCTGATTTTGGGCAGTTGGGAATTGCGGGCATGATTTTCCAGAACTTTTAAGGCTTCCTTGCTGTCTTTGGCTTCGACCACGGCCCGATAATTTAGGGATTCCAGATTGGATTGAATGATCTTTCGCTGGGTGAGAGAGTCGTCGACAATCAAAATCGCTTGTGAAAACTGTTTCTCATCGACCGTATTTCCAATCTGGGCAATCCCATCCAGACTCTCCCGGATATCGCCCAAGAGTCGCTGATATAGAGAAAACCCGGCCGTCAGGCTGATTACCGCTTCGTTTAATTGTGATTTGAAATCCTGGGGGTGATCAACCAATTCCTGCCACTTTTCCGGTTCCTGAGTCAGGAACGTCAAAAAATCGAGGGCCGGCTGGATCTGATCCACCGTTTCCTCCTCAACGAATTTTTCCAGCAGATCGGATTGCCGAGTCCGGATTCCATACAGGGCGGTTTTAAACTGATTGAGCTGATCGCGGGTTTCCTTTAAAGCCGATTCGGTCTTGAAGGACGTACTGGGTGTATAGGACTGGGCCGGGGGAGAGGGAGGGCTGGATGAGGTTTTAATCCGGGGCTTGATTCCGGGAGAAGGCGTACCGCCGGCCGGTGCATCGACCGATTTGGCCATTCGCTGAAAGGTCTCCGATTGTATGGCCGCCAGTCCCGTCTCCATTCCCGCCGATTCCATCAGCTTTTCAAGCTTTTTCAATTTGTCTGATTTATCCATAGTTTCCTCAATGGGTTTCTGATGACCGTCCAACTAAAATTATCTTCTCATCTCTCTATTCAATATAGGGTATTTCCTTATCATGTCAATATTTTTTTATTGACATAAATATTTTTTTTTATTATTATAGTAAATAAGAATTCAATTCAATGGTAAGGATTCAATCCGTTGATACACTATCTTCGGATAGCGGCCAAGGAGTCATTCATGTATCGTCATCTCGTATTATGTCTGATGGTTTGGCTTGGTGCATCCAATTTAACGGCTCAGCTTCGTTTTGATGTGCCGAAGCTTTCTCCGTCTGCGGTTTTGAAACAGGTTAAAACATTGAACCTGAGATTCCATCATTCCTATTCGATGGAGTATTCCAGTTCATCCTGGGGGAGTGGATTGAGCGGTACCTATCTGAACACGATGGACTATCGGTTCAAGGTTCCGGTTCAATTGTCGCTGACGTGGGGAATACGAAATGTATTTAGCGGATATGATCGAAACGGTTCTCCCCGTCTGGTTCTGCCGAGACTTGACCTGCGATGGCAACCCTATAAGTCCCTCTGGATCGAGCTTCATTATCGCCATATTACGACACCCTACTATTCCCCCTTTGATTCGGATATTTGGAATCATGGCGATTTCTGAGGACCAATGCTCCGGAATCTGATCGGTTTTGGTCTGATAAGCGGCATAATCAGTCTGCTGGTCTGGTTGCCTTATAGCCTTGACAGGTCCATGATTCATCAGGGATCTTCTTTCAATCGAATCAAGATTCAGATCATGAATGGAACCTCCCAGCAGGGAGCAGCCCGGGACCTGATGTATCACCTGATCCAACAGCAGTTTGATGTGTTGTCGATCGAAAACTATCCGCGGACCGATTTCCCTTTTAGTCTGGTGATTGACCGCAAAAATCGGGGGTCGGAGTTGCAGCGGCTGAAAAGGGCGACCGGTCTGAAGAAAGCCCTGTCGCTTCCGGATCAAACAATTTATGATTTTACGATCATACTTGGAAAGGATATGCTGATCACACCATGAGTAAACCAACACCAGAGATTATTGACGAGATTGTTCGTTGGATGGATGACAAACAAGCCGATACGATCAGGTTGTACAATTTGCAGGGAAAATCGCCCCTGGCCGATTGGATGATTTTCTGTACCGGCCAAAGCGATGCTCAAGTTCGTGCGATTGCCGATTACTGTGAAGCGATGCTGGATCAGCAAGGAGAACGGTGCAGTTTCAAGGAGGGCTATACCGACGGGCGTTGGATTATCCTGGATTATATTCATGTGATCATTCATGTCTTTCAGCCTGCCGTCCGTGATTATTACCGGATTGACCAGATCTGGAGCGAGTACCAGGCTACAGCCGATCCGGAATGATTCATCCTGAATCCATATCGGATGAAGGTGGTTAGGGGAAACTGCCGAATAAAAAATGACTTGACAACCATAGTGAATTTTAATATATTTATATGGTTATGTGCCTTGTGATGTACGTTTTATCCTGTTCAACCCCCCAAGGAGGACCCGCATTGAAGAGTTACATGCCTGTGAAGAAGGATGTTGGCAACAAATGGGTCTTGATTGACGCTGACGGTATGGTGTTAGGTCGTCTGGCTACTCAGATCGCCATGATACTGCGTGGTAAGACCAAGCCCTACTACATTAATCATCTCGATTGTGGTGACAGCGTCATCATTATCAATGCCGACAAAATCAAAACGACCGGTGGAAAAGAAAAGAAGAAGGTTTATTTTCATCATTCCGGTTTACCGGGCGGAGCCAAGTTTGTTGAGCTCAGCCATCTGAAAAAGCAGAAGCCGACCGAAATCATTCGTCATGCCGTTAAAGGAATGATTCCCAATACGGTCATGGGTCGCCATCAGATCAAGAAACTGCATGTTTATACCGGGACAGAGCATCCCCATCAGGCTCAGCAGCCCGAAACCATTATTCTAAAGTAGGAGGCACCATTGCCCAACACGGCTTTTCAAGCAACAGGACGCCGTAAAAGCTCCGTTGCCCGAGTTCGATTAGTACCGGGAAAAGGGACGATCACCGTCAATGCCCGCAATTGTCAGGATTATTTTGTGCGTAGTGCACTCAATCAGATTATTAATCAACCGTTTCAGGTCACCAATACCAAAGGTAAGTTTGATGTGATCGCCAATGTTTGCGGCGGTGGTGTCGCCGGACAGGCTGGAGCATTAAGACTCGGCATCGCGCGGGCTCTGCTCAAGGTCGATCTGGAGCTGCGCCCCAATCTTAAACGGGCTGGTCTGTTGACCCGTGATCCCCGGCAGAAAGAACGTAAAAAATACGGTCTGGCCGCTGCCCGGAAGCGTTACCAGTTCTCAAAACGTTAACCCTATCATGCTGACTGTCTCCATCCCTCCTGTGCAAACAGCATTCGGAGACAGCCGAATCCAAGGAGCTTAGAATGCAAGAAATATCAATCGACGCTATGCTTGAAGCCGGGGTTCATTTCGGACATCAGACCCAGCGCTGGAATCCGAAAATGAAGAAGTTTATCTTTACCGCCCGGAATGGAATCTATATTATTGACTTAAAAAAAACCTTAAAAAATATGGAAGAAGCCTGTAATGCCGTCGGCAGCATCGTCGCCAAAGGGAAACGGATCATGTTTGTCGGCACCAAAAAACAGGCCAAGGTTATTATTCGCCAGGAAGCCGAACGCTCCGGTGAGTACTTCATCGTAGAACGATGGTTGGGCGGAATGCTGACCAATTTTCAGACGATCCGTAAAAATCTGGAAAAGCTATATAAAATTGAGGATATGTTCGAAAATGGGAGCATCAACCGGCTGGCTAAAAAGGAAATCCTGAATTACAGCCGGGAACGTGACAAGATGATCAATATTCTGGGAGGTATCCGAGGAATGAAGGACCTTCCGGGAGCACTATTTGTAATCGATCCCAAAAATGAAAAGATTGCGGTGGCGGAAGCCAACCGACTCAACATACCGGTCATTGCCATTATCGATACCAACTGTGATCCGGACCCGATCGATTACCCCATCCCAGCCAATGATGACGCTATCCGGTCAATCGCCCTCATTAGCCGCCAGATCTCGACTTCTATTTTGGAAGCCAAAGCGGTCAACAAAGAAGGCTCTGATGCTGATGAATTTCAACCGGTGGAGGTTAAACCGGCGGAAGCTCCGGCTGAAGCGGCTGGAAACTAATGAGATTCAACGATAACGACAAAGGAGCATGAGCGATATGGAAATTACAGCCAAGATGGTACAAGAATTGAGGGAAAAAACCGGAGTGGGAATGATGGATTGCAAGAAGGCACTGGGAGAAACCCAGGGTGATTTCGAAAAGGCCATCGACCTCTTGCGGAAAAAGGGGATGGCGACGGCGGCCAAGCGCGCCGATAAAGAAACCCATGAAGGGGTGATCGCATCCTATATTCACAGCAATCACAAGCTGGGTGTGATGGTCGAAATCAACTGCGAAACCGATTTTGTGGCTAAAACCGATGCCTTTGTGGCGTTTGCGCATGATATGTGTATGCAGATCGCCGCCGCCAATCCGATCGCCGTCAGCCGCGAAGAGATCCCGGCCGATGTGGTGGAAAAGGAAAAAGAGATCTATCGGGCTCAGCTGATCAATGAAGGCAAACCCGAAAAAATGATCGATAAAATCATGGAAGGCAAACTCAATAAATTCTATGCCGATGCGGTTTTGACTGAACAGAAGTACATCAAAAAGGATGATATCACGGTCCAGGATTACCTTAACGAAATGGTCGCCAAGACCGGCGAACGCATCCAGATCAAACGCTTTGTCCGTTTTCAGCTGGGGCAGAACTAATGATGATCCGGCGGATCCTGCTTAAAGTGAGCGGTGAAGCCTTGTCTAATCGTGATGATGTTTTTGATCATAATATTCTGAGCTATTTCAGCCAAGAGCTGCTACCTCTGGTTGCAGAGGGGGTAGAAGTAGGAATCGTCTGTGGGGGAGGTAACATTTTTCGAGGCCTCCCCGCCAGCCGAGAATCGAGTATCAACCGAGTCGCCGCAGACCAGATCGGGATGATGGCGACGGTATTGAACGGGCTGATGCTGCGAGCCGCCCTGGAAGAGGCCGGATGTCCCTGCGATGTCTATTCAAGCTTCGCAGTCGGCTCGATCCTGCCGACCTTCGATGCCCGAAATGCAATAGCCCAACTGCAAAAAAAACGAGTGGTGATTGTATCTGGTGGTACCGGAAACCCTTATTTTTCGACCGATACAGCCGGAGCCCTGCGAGCGCTTGAGCTGCAGGCCGATTATCTGGTTAAAGCCACCAAAGTTGACGGCGTGTTCGACCGGGATCCGGTTCATCATCCCGATGCCGTCAAATTCTCCACCCTCAGTCTGCAGGATGCTCTCGAAAAAAACCTGAAAGTGATGGATCTGACCGCACTGGCACTATGCGCGGATAACCGGTTGCCTGTCTATGTCTATAATTTTTTTAAATCCGGTGAATTGAGATCGTTCATTGCCGGTGCCGGTTCGGGTACCTACGTCTCATAGCCAGCATAGAAAGGATCAGTATGATTAAGGCGATTTTAGAGCAAGAAGAACTGAAAATGAAAAAAGCGATCGACCACCTCAGAAAAGAGTTTCTGTCCGTCCGATCCGGCAAAGCCTCGGTTTCTCTGATCGAAAATATCCGGGTCGATTACTACGGAAATAATGTCCCTCTCAGTCAGGTCGCCAGTATTCATGCCCCCGATCCCCGCACACTGACCGTCAATCCCTGGGAAAAAAACCTGATTCAAATTATCGAAAAAGCCATTCTCCAGTCCTCCCTCGGTTTGAATCCATCCAATGATGGAGTTCTGATCCGTATTCCCGTCCCTTCACCGACGGAAGAACGACGGCGGGATTATGTCAAGATCGCCCATAAAATGGCCGAAGACTGTAAAGTCGCCATTCGTAATGTCCGCCGTGACGGAATCAACAAGCTTAAACAAGATGAAAAGGCCAAAACGATCTCCGAAGACGATTCGAAAAAAGCTCAGAAAAAACTACAGGATTATACCGATGAGTTTATCAAGGAAATCGATGAGTTAACCTTAAAAAAAGAAAAAGAAATCATGGAGGTGTGAGGTGAAAATCATTTGTTATTAGTTCCGGCTGATGACCGGTGTGCCGCGGATGAGCGGTTGTGATAGCGTGTTTGATAAGTGGGTGAAAAAATATCACGATGGGTTTATTATGGAAATTAAAAAAATCAGTATGATTGGGATGTTTATGTTACTTCTGCTTTGGGGTAACACGATCGGTCAGGCGGTTTATGACACTCCCTCGCTGAAGCGGACCAAGACCCTATTGGAAGACTTTGTTAAAACTCATCAGGGGAGTGTCTTTGAAAAGGATGCTTATCTCAGACTAGCAGAAGTCAGTTTCTTGCTCGAGTTAAATTTGACTCCTTCTACCCGAATCGCCGCAAAATCATTTCAAGAGCCACTGCTGTATTATCGCTTGGCTGAGAAGTTTATTCCATTGGATCTACAGACTGAAGCGGCTATCTATGGACAGATCTATATCTATTACACCCTGATCAGAAACCGGGCAGATATGAAACAGAATTATCTGCTGATGGTCAACAAAGAACGGGATCTCTCCATCATGAATCCCCGGTCTTCCTATTTGAATTCTATTCGTTTACTGATGGCTCATTCCTTGTTCGGAGCCGAGAATTATGCGACCTGTCTGGAAATGCTGAAAAGCGTAAGGCTGGATAATGATAACTGGATGTTTGCCCGCTATATCGAAGTATGGGCCAACTACCGGGATCAGCGTGATACGGTCGTCACGGGTCTAACCGTCCAAATGCTGGATTCCCTCGACCAGCGGATCAAAGGACCTGATAGCGATTCTCTGAAAAGCACGCTCTCCCGCGAACTGATCACCCTGTTTGCCCGGAGTTTTTCGCTGAGTATGACGCCCGGTGTTTCGGATAGTTTTATCAAAACTTACTCTTCGAAACCTTACTACAATCGATTGGCCTATTCGACCGGAGAGGCTTTGATGCAGTATCAGCGAACGATGCTGGACGGAATCCGGATTATGCAGAACCTGATTACTACCAGTCCTGGATCGCCCGAAGCGACCAGCGCCGGTACCTTGTTGAATCAGGTCGCCCAGCAGGCCCGGCTGAATATCAATGACGGCCCGTTGGTCTTCAATCAGTTGGGGAATCAGCAAATCCAGTTGAATAATCTCCAGATTCTCGGTTTTGCCAATGTCCCTTACTTGAATCTCTATCAGCCAAAAGAACTCCTTCAGATGCCCTCTTCCACCAGTAAATATAATTTTCATCGCAATGTACTTGACCGCTATCAGGGGTATCGACCGTAACCCGGCAGAACGGAACTGCCAGGGCATACTACGATCAGGAAAAACTCAGTGAACGGATGCCAAATGAAAAGAATAATCGGTTTTTTCATTGTCCTTCTGCTCGTCATCGCAAATATCCAGGGATCGCAGGATATCGGCACTCCCTTCTCGCGCTATGGCATTAACGGCGGAATCGACATTCCTACCGCCTACATCCTGCCCCATGGCAATATTTGTTATTCCCATGTCTTGAATTTCGATACTAAAAACACTTACAAACGCAACAACCTGCAAACATTCAGCCTCACCATCGGCCTCTTCAATTTCCTGCAGGCCAATATCTCCTATTATCAGAGCCACAATCTGGGACTCAATTTCGAAGCCCTGCTGCTCAAAGAGGATAAATATGACTATATCCCCTCGCTGGCCGTCGGGATCGAGAATATCGGCGGTAGCGAACAGTTTACTCAAGAATATGAGGATTACTGGAACCAATTCAAACACCTCAACCCCTATCCCGACTATACCCTGAATTTTGAACGGAATACCCTCTATCTGGTCCTGGGAAAACGCTTTGTTTTCGGCAAACAGTTTATCAGACTCCATCTGGGATTCTGCCCTAATGCCGGACGATTCTATGGGATGGGGCCGAAAAGCTTTTATGTCAAACGGACCTTCTACAACCTGGAATACTCTCCCTTCTATAACCTCCGGTTCTATTGGGAGCAGGATGCCCGCGACTGGAACTTCGGGGCCCGCTTTATCGTCAACCGCATGTTCAGCTTCCATGCCGCGGTGACCGAGGTGGAACATATGGATGATTGGGTTGGAGCTGCCGTTCATATCGGATTCTCCGTTTATCTGGTTCCCAATCCCATCGCCATCAAACAGCGGAAACAAGAATATGATATGCTGGTTCAATCCCGTATCGAAGAGGCTAATCGGCTGGATCAGCTTTACCAGGAAACGGTTCGCAAACGCATCCTGCTGGAAAACAAGCTGAACGCGGTCCGGGTCAATGTAGACCAGATCCTGGCGGAACACCGGGCGGATGACCGCTTATTGCTGTATGAGCGTGAACTGATCAATGAGAGCGATTATTACGTTAAAATGGCCCTGGAATTGGCATTCTACGGCGACTTGGCCAAAGCCAAAGAATATGGCTATAAAGCCATTGAGATCTTTCCCCGTAATCCGATCGCTTATCTTCGTCTGGGCGAAATCCTGATCAAGAGCGACAAAGCCGAAGACAGCCAGGAAGCCATTGAAGTCTGGAAAAAAGGCCTGCTGATCGATCCTCAGAATCCTCTGTTAATCGAAATATTACAAAGGCACCAAAAATGAAGATATATTCCTTGATGCTCAGCTTTTTTATTCTGTTGACGTTGCTGAATTGCTCGACCTTTAAACCCAAAAAAACGCAATTCGAACGTTTTGACCAGTATGACAATCAAGCGTTGAAGTCGGAAGCCTATAAAATGGAAATTGAACGGGCCATCTCCGAGTTTCAGCGGAAAGCTTTCAAAGAAAATAAGGATATTGCCGAATTGATGGAAAAAACCATCAATATGCTGTCACGCGGCATCATGGTCGAACAGGTCAATATCGATAAAATCCAGAATACCATGAATGTACTCCGCAAAAATCAGGTTGGAAAGGTAGCCATTCTGCAAACCGACAATACCATCGAAGAAATTTTCCGCATGGCCGATGAGGACTTTAACCGGGCTGCCGCTTACCAGCAGGAAGGTAAACTCTGGGAAGCCGCCTTCATCTTTGCCCAGATCACTTCGATGTACCCGGTCAGTTATACCAAACTGGACGATTCCTACATGAGATTGGGACAGATCTACTACCAGCTCAACCTCTTCTATTCGGCCAAAGAGGCCTTCACCAATCTGTTGAACGAAATTCCTCTCAGCGAGTACTTCGAACCCGGTTATTTAATGCTGATTCGCACCAATTATCAGATCAACCGCTATGAAGATAATCTCAGGGAGATTGAACGCTTTTATCAGCGTTTCCCGAGCTCCGATTCTACCCATCTGGTGAGGTATTATGAAGGTCTGTGCAGTTTTGATCTGAGAGACTTTGAAAACGCCAAATCGATCCTCTCCTCCATTCCGGAATCTTCCCCCCTCTATTTCCTGGCCTACTATTTTACCGGCCTCAGCTTCTATCAGATGAACGATCCCCTGGCCGCCTTTTACCTGACCCAGATACCGCGGAAAACCTCAAGCGGGCAGACGATTTCTGACAGTTTGTATTGCAAAGCCCTATTGACAGCCGCTCAAATCTACTATGATCTGGATTCGATCAGTCAGGCCGAAAAAACCCTCGACGCTATCCCCAACACATCCTATTACAAGGACGAGATCGCTTTCTCCAGGGGTGAGATCCTGCTGAAACTCAGAAAATTCGATGCCGCGATCGCGACCTTTCAAAGCGTGGTCGATGAGCACCCCCATTCTCCCTATAAGTTCCAGGCCTATAACAAACTCCTGTATACCTATAAGGAAACCAACCAACTGACCAAATCGGATGAGGTTTATAAGACCCTATCCGGAATGCTGACATCTCATAAGTATCACGGTAAGCGCTATGACGAAGTATTGGTCAAGCTGGATAACCGCGACCAGGAACTGTTGTTGCTGAACAGCCGGCTTTCATTGGTCGATCTGCTTTCCTATGATCGATTCAAGTTTCTCCATCTGGCGGATTATTATAACAATAAATACAAAGATGCAAGTTTTCTCAACCAGTATATCGTTCCGACCTCCAACCAGATTTCAGCCATCAATCAAAAGATTGAGACCTTTACCAAGGAGAAAGAAGAGCTGGAAGAATATCTGACCATCCTGACCAACTGGGAGCAGATTGAATATCAGAATGCGATTATCAATTACAACAAGTTGCTGCAGAAATAGCTGGTTTTATTACTTTCTGCTGATCATGACCGTTTGGGGTATTCCCGAGCTGTCGGCTCAGGTCATCAAAACCGGTCATAATCTCAAGGTATCGGTGATCGGCCGGCCGGAATTGAATCGGATCTATAAAGTGGCGGAAGACGGGATTGTCGATATCCAGAATATCGGCAGGATTCCCGTCGCCGGCATGAGTCTGGATAACCTCCAGTATATCCTGTCCGAACAGTATAAAAAGATCATTCCGGACGCCGTCGTTTCGATCGATATCACCGATGAATTTGAGATCATGTATGAGATCTATGGGGCGGTTAAAATGCCGGGGCGTACCAAAGGCACCAATTTTACCACTCTTCAGACCGCTGTGGTGATAGCCGGGGGGATCGATGAAACTTCCAATCTATCCCAGATCCTGATCATGCGCGACAATGCCTCCCTCGCTTATAACCTCAACCGGTTTCTCAACCAGGGCGACCAGTCTCAGAATCCGAGAATCAAAACCCACGACATCATCTATATTCCGCTGAATACCCAACAGACCCGGATTCAGGTGATCGGAGATGTTACTAAACCTGGATTCTATCCTTATAACCAGGATATGACCCTGCTGGATGTGATCACATTGGCCGGTGGATTCACCCGGGAAGCCAATCAGAAAAATATCAAACTGGTCCGGTTCTATAAAAAATTACCGATCGAGAAGGAAATTAATCTCCAAAAGATCATCCGTCAAAAGAAATACCAGTCCATCCCGACCTTGGAACCCGGGGATATTATCATTGTCGACAAACGTAGCGAGAGAACCAAATCCTTTTTCAGTGCCCTGGGAAGTTTTTCCCAACAGATTCTGTTAGTGGTATCACTGATTCTGACCATCCAGAACATCGACAAATAATACGGGGAAAAAGCATGGAACAGACCGAATTGAACAATCGTGAAGCTTTGATGCGACTGGCTGAACCGGAAGTCAATTTTGAAGACTACTTGGGGATTATTTTCAGGCGAAAAGTGTTAATCATGATCATGATTGGAATCATCTTCCTGCCGTTTTTTTATCTCGGTCTGGTCCAGCCCTATTTTTATTCGGCACGCCTGATTGCCGTCATCGAAGAAAAAGCGGATGCCGGAATGGTATCCAACGAACAGTATCGCCGATTTACCGGATACCGGACTCGTCAGCCCGGCTATTATAACCTGATTGTTCAGAGCCAGCCGTTCCGGGAAGAACTGGCTAAAGCGCTTCAAAGTGTTTATCAGAAGGACTATGCAATTGTCCTGACCGGTGAAGAAGCCGCCGAATATGCTGCTACGCCCATTAATTTTGGTGAATATACCGGAGGAATCCTGGATCGCGGCGTCATGATCAATAATGCCTGCCAACTGTCCACCACCTGCCGCGATCCTAAATTGGCCTACCATCTGGTCAATGTCGGCTTCGATGTCCTGAAAGTCAAATCGGTCGAACTGGAGAATCTCAGAACCAATCAGATGATTCGCTATATCCAGGAACAAAAGCAACTCCTGGAAACTCAACTGCTCGAAAACGAAAACGAGATTCAGCGATTCCGGAATGAGACCGGGATTTCGGTAGGGGATGATCTGGCCGGAGTCGAGCGAGAGAGTCAGAAACTCCAGTATGAAATGCTGAACGCTCGCACCAGTTGGCAGCTGGAAGAAGCCAAAGTTAAAGCCGTTGAGGAGGAGATCGACCAGTACGACCGTCTGATGAATGATAAATATAAGGTCCAGATTAATTATGATACTACCCGCCTTAAAGGGGAATATGAGGATCTGCTGAAGAAAAAGAATAAATACATGGAAAATCCGGTTATCTTCCGCAAGGAGATCGATGAGGTTGAAAAACGGATCGCCGAGATTTCAAACCGCAATGCTCAGGAGATCATCCGTCAGCTCTCTCCCAAAATGTCACCCGCTCTTCAGCTGGATGTGGCCCACTATACCGAATTGATTCGCAAACGCGATGAATCGGTACTGCAGATCCGAATGCTGAAACTACAAGAAAAATACTATCAGCAATTGTGGGATAAATACCGGGTCACCAATCCCGATCTGCTGCAGCAAAAAAATGAAATGGCTCGCTTGATCCTGACCCGGAATGTCCTGACCCGCAACTATAATTTTTTTGTCGAACGGGAACAAAATGAGAAGATTTCAACCATCTCGACCTCAACCGAATTGAAAATGATCAGTCCGGCCGTCATGCCGGATTCCCCTTTGCCCCGGTCCACCAAAAAATTCTGGATGATCGGGATTACGGTCGCCATCATCCTGAGCTTCTCTCTGGCCTTTTTTATCGAGCTGTTTGATACGACTCTGAAAACCCCGGAAGATGTCAAAAAATTTCTGTTATTACCCTCGTTGGGCATTATTCCCAAAATGATGGCTCCGATCCAGAATGAATTGACGGCACTGGTTGACCCCTATCTGATAACCTTCATTAAACCCTCGCATCAGGTCAGTGAGGCCTACCGCTCGCTCAGAACCAATCTGGAGCACATCGATCCTTACCACCGCCTTAAAACCATGTTGATCACCAGTCCCTCGCCGTTTGAAGGTAAAAGCATCAGCATTTCAAACCTCGCCGTGCTGTTTGCTCAGAAGGATCTGAATGTCCTCCTAATGGATCTCGACTTGAGAAAACCGCGAATTCACAGTGTGTTTCACCTGGAGCGCAAACCGGGCCTGATCGATGCCCTTTCCAATCCGGATACCGACTTTCATCAGTATGTTCAGCCATCACCGGTTCCCAACCTGAGTATATTTACGGTCGGAACATCGATCGATAAACCCGCCGAGATCATAGGGTCGGAAAAATTCAAGCGCTTTTTTGAAAATCTGAAAGCCCATTACGACTTGATACTGGTCGATACGCCTCCCATTACCGTTGTCACCGATGCAGCTCTGCTATCGACCTATGTAGACGGAGTTCTGATGGTTATGACCGCGCTGCAGACCAACCGGAACAGCGCCCGATACGCTTTGGAACTGATGCAGCGGGTCAATGCCAATATTTTGGGGGTACTGCTGAATAAAGTGCTGATCTCCAAGCGCTATGGTTCCTATGGCTACTATTATTACAAACGCTATTATAAAAGTTACTACAGCTATTACCATACCGATCCCGAAAAAAGCTGATCATTGCACATGAGCAGCAAACTCTATCGGCGATTCCGCACCCGTGAGGAACGTCAGGCCTTCTATTTATTGAAAAATTTCCGTAAAGCCATCCTGGATTTCAAAATGATTCAGCCGGGGGATCGCATCCTGCTCGGATTGTCCGGAGGCAAGGATAGTCTTACTCTTTTTAATCTGTTGCGGCTTTATCGAAACCTGTTTCGGGTCGAGTTTGAGATTCGGCCGGTTCTGGTTCTGACCGAACTCCAGGAGGAAATCAGGATGAATGTGCCGGAACTGACTCATTATGTTGAGTCTACCGGTCATGGACTGACTGTCAAATCGATCCGGATCGGTCTTCCCGAAAAAATCGATAAAAGCCTCTGCTTTTATTGCAGTTGGCACCGGCGGAAAACCCTTTTTCTGGCCACGGAAGAACTCAACTGCAATAAACTGGCCCTCGGCCATCACGGTGATGATATTGCCGAAACCACTCTGCTCAATCTATTCTATCACGGACGGATCGAACGGATGGAACCCAAAATGGAATTCTTCGACGGCCGGTTTACTCTGATTCGGCCCATGGCTTACCTGGATGAAAAGGATATCGTCAGCTATGCCTCCCATTTGCCGGTCCATCTGACCACCTGCACCTGTCCCTATGGAAACATGACCAAACGCTCCTATATGAAAGATAAAATCCGTGAACTCGAACACGAAATCCCCAAGCTAAAAATCAATTTGTTCCGGGCCTGTGCCAACCCCAATTTTGTTCCCTTGCGTCTCAAACGAAAAATCAGGGATGACGAAATGAATTCCGGTACTCCGTCCGGCATGGATCCATTATGTCCGATCCACCACGATCCTACCGATCCGGACTTGGTCTGATTATCGATGATGGCTGTAACCGGTCCTGAAGCCTGAGAAATTTTGTGATTCAAAAACAATCGCCCGATTGGTGATAAAACATAGATTTACCGAACGGGTGGCACGGAGACTTCCAGAAATCGTATCGCTCGGCTGGAGTGTTTCTCAGACCTCAATCGTTGGTCCGTGACGGCGCGGCCGAGGGGAACGCGCTAACCGCAGCATGAATTGTCACTAATTGAGGAATCAGGGCTTCAATCTGATCGAAATCCAGCATGTTGGCGGAGTCCGATAAGGCCTTGGCCGGAGTAGGGTGGATCTCAAAGAAAAAACCGTCCACCGGAATCGAGGCGGCCGCCCGGGCCAAATAAGGGACAAAATGGGCCTCCCCTCCCGACTGGGCCCCCCTCGCACCCGGTAATTGAACGCTGTGAGTCGCATCGAACACAACCGGGTATCCCATCCCCTTCAAAATGACCAGCGACCGATAATCCACCACCAAATTCCGGTACCCGAACGATACACCCCGTTCCGTCAGCATGATCGAGCGGTTTCCGGTCGACTCGATCTTGTCGATAATGTTTCGCATCCCGTCCGGATCCATAAATTGCCCCTTTTTCACATTAACTATCCGCCCGGTGGAAGCCGCCGCCACTACCAGATCGGTCTGACGGCACAAAAAAGCCGGAATCTGAAGAATATCGACCACTTTTGCCGCCGATTCGGCTTGATGGCATTCGTGAATATCGGTCAGCAGACTGAGGTTAAATTTTTTTCCTACCCGGGTTAAAATATTTAACCCCGCCTCCAGCCCCGGACCCCGGAAGGATTTGATCGAGTTTCGATTGGCTTTATCGAATGAGGCTTTGAAGATGACCGGGATCCGGTACTGACGCCCTATCTCCGCTACCCGGGCGGCGATCTGTTCGGTGGTTGATTCGTCCTCGATGACGCAGGGACCGAGTATGAAGAATGGCCGGTCCGATTTCATAAATGGAATGGATGTTGTCATAGGGTTAACTCTCTGATTCAGGTTGGATTTTGGTAAACTCATGTCACTGCGGCTCCGACTTCACTGCGGCACTATATGTTTCCACTATAGAGTTTACAGGATGGGAGCCTGGTGTATGACCGGATAGGAAAGCGATACCGGTTTATCCTAAATACGATATTTTTGGAGCCGGTGTCAAGTAAAAAAAAATGTAGATTGGACTTGACAGGAAGGGGAAAAATAACTATGTTAGTCCTGTGTAATCTGATCACTCGAAGAAGGAAACACTATGAAAATCAAATTCATTTATCATAATCAGGAGTATCCTGTCCAATCCGGGCAGCGGATCGAAGAGATCATTCAAAAAATGCTACCGGAATGGGATCGTAAAGCTCTGGCCGCTTATGTCAATAATCATCCTGTTTCACTCAACTACAAGCTGGATCAGGATGGGGCGGAACTGGATTTTGTTACCCTGCAGAGCCATCGGGGACAGATGATCTATCGGGCCAGCACCTGTTTTCTACTGCATCGCGTCATCTTTGAACTGTTCAGAAATTCTCGAATCGTGCAGGGGACCTCGCTCGGAAACAGCATCTACTATGATTTTTATACCGATATTCCGGTTGATGAGGCGTTGCTGAAAGCCATTGCGATCCGGATGAGGGAACTGGTGGCGGCTCGTGAGCCTTTTGAAAGCTATGGTATGGAGAAGGAAGAGGCTATTAAATTTTTCAGGCAGCGGGGATTCTTCGATAAGGTAAAGCTGATTGAACAACAGGACAAAGACTATATCTTTATCCATTCCTGCGGATTATACAAAGATCTGGAATACGGCCCTTTAGTTCCTGATGCCGGCTATATCCGCCAGTTTTGGCTGAAACGCTACAATCAGGGATTGGTACTGTGCTTTATGCCGGAAGAGGAGAAGGAACACTACCTGATTCAGTTGGGGAAACGGGCTCGGCTCTTCAATGCCTTTGTCGAAAGTAAGGGATGGGGGAAAATAGTTGGAATCAACAATGTTTACCGCCTGAATGACGTGATCATGAGCGGTCGGATTCAGGAGATGATCAATATATGTGAGGGGCTGCACGAGAAAAAGATCGCCCAGATCGCCGATCTGATCGTCAAAGGCAAGGATCGCCAACCCTCGCGGATTGTACTGATCGCTGGTCCCTCTTCTTCGGGTAAAACCACCTTCACTCGCCGGCTGGATATCCATCTGCGGATTAACGGAATGAAACCGGTCTATATCAGCCTCGACAACTACTATATTGACCGCGAAAAAACACCCCGGGATGAATTCGGCCAGTATGATTTCGAGAGTGTGATGGCTCTGGATCTGGATCTGCTCAATCACCACCTGAAAGAATTGATCAATGGGAACGAAGTCGAGATGCCGATTTTTGATTTTGAGATTGGGAAACGCAAACAAAAAACCAAACCCCTGCGGGTCGATGAGTATCAACCCCTGATTCTGGAGGGGATTCATGCCCTCAATCCGCTCCTGACCGAGTCGATCGAAGAGAGTCTGAAATATAAAATCTATATCAGCGCTCTGACGCCACTGGCCATCGATGACTATAACCGGATTTCCTCGACCGACAATCGTCTGATCCGCCGAATGATTCGGGACTATAAATATAGGAATTACAGCGCTCTGCAAACCATCCGGCAGTGGCCTTCCGTCCGGCGGGGCGAAGAAAAATATATCTTTCCCTTCCAAGAAGAGGCCGATATCCTGTTCAATTCGGCTCACCACTTCGAACTTCCGGTTCTCAAAACCGAAGCTGAGATCATTTTGTCTCACCTGCAGCCCGATAATGAGGAATATCGTACAGCACACCGCTTGTTGAGGTTTCTCTCCATTTTCAAGACCATCGATTCCGAATTGATTCCCAAGAATTCCCTACTGCGGGAATTTATCGGGGGCAGTTGTTTTCACTACGATTAACCATCTCAACCTCATGATCGACACCAAGGACCGCCAACTAAAACCGCAACGCCGTATCTGTTTCTTTTCTAATCCCGAGTTACACCATGACGCCGGATAACGATCACATCCGTCACTACCACCGCATCGGTTCGATGTTTCTATACTGAAGTCTGTTTTCTCATTCGGACGACGAAACGGATGAAGTCTACAGTGAATCACACCGATCGGTCATGGACCCGTCCGGCGGGGATAATCAAAAATGTGAAGTCACCCCATAATGGTGATGACGAAGATGAAGGAAAATATTGATTGTGGAACAAAAAATGCAATATAAAAAGCATCGATTTGGCTCTTCTCCGGAAGATTCATCAGATGATCATTCATATTCTATAAAAGGAGTTACCTCAATGAAGCGTCATGCCTGGTTGTTTATTCTCAGCCTGACCGTACTGATACTGACGGCCTTGATCCCGGTAACGGCTGAGGTTGTCTATATCGAGGATGTCGGGATGACCGGTATTCATGGTCCCTATCCGATGACGGAAGTCCGGAATAACACTTTTTTCGGCGGATCGGATCGCGGTATCGATATTTTTGACATCAGTAATCCCCAGCAGCGGATTCTGCTTTCCAGTATCCCCACCCTGGGCCGTCTGCAGCATTTCTGTCTTTACAATTATATCATGGCGATGGCCGATAGCACCCAGGGTATCCTGATTTACGATGTATCCGACCCGGGCGCTCCGATCCTGCTCACCACAATTTCCGATCAGCGTCACTGTATCAAGCTGATCATCCAACGCGATAAACTTTTTGCCGGAAGCCCTCATGAAATGGCCATCTATTC
>JAGOEH010000274.1 GCA_017997825.1 Candidatus Delongbacteria bacterium
AAAGGAATCGCCAAAGTGGCCCAGAAATATCTGGAACAGGATAAGAAGTATCAGGGAATTCTGAGCAAGAAGGATATCAAACAGGTCACCTCCCGCGATATTTTCGAAGCCTATAAGACCCAGGATCCGATTGCGGTACGAACGCTCAACAATCTGGTCGAATTGTGCGGCATGACGGTGGCCAATCTGGTCAGCCTCTTCAATCCTGAGAAGATCATTATGGGAGGCGGGGTGTTTGGACCGGCTACCAGCCTGATCCCTGAAATCAAAAAAGAAGCTCTGAAATGGGCTCAGCCGATCAGTATTCATCAGGTATCGCTCGAGGTTTCCATCCTGGGCGGCGATGCCGGCCTTTACGGCGCCGGAAAGCTGGCTCTGCTCCCGGATGATATGAATTGAAGCTCATTCAACGTTATTGATAATGGATAATCCACGATCGAAAAAGGAGACGCTGTGAGTTCCTATAATCGCAAGAGTGTGTTTATCGCGGCCTGTATGGGAATGCTGCTGTTCGGAATTATGATGACCACCCTGGGTTCCATTCTGCCCTCGTTGTTCACCAAGTTCGGGATCAGCACCGCCGATGCCGGCACCCTGTTTCTGCTGATGTCGTTCGGCATCATGATCGGATCGCTGATCTTTGGGCCGATGGTGGACCGTTTCGGTTACAAATCGATGCTGATCATCTGTACGGTTTTGATTCTGTTGGGATTGGAAGGATTGGCGTTTACCTCCAGTCTGGCGATCCTGAAAGCGGCCATTCTGATGATCGGGATCGGCGGCGGTATCATCAACGGCGGTACCAACGCCTTGGTGGCCGATATCGCCGAATCGGAAAAGAGCGCTGATCTGAGCTTGCTCGGGGTCTTTTTCGGAGTCGGCGCCATGCTGGTTCCATTCGTCCTGGGCGGCCTGCTGAATCGGTTTTCCTATGAGACGATCCTTTCCCTGATCGGCTGGCTGGTGGCGGTTCCCTTGGTCTACTTTGTCGCCATCCGCTTCCCGGAACCCAAAATCAAACAGGGATTCCCGATCCAACAGGGGATTGGCCTGCTGAAACACCCTCTACTGCTCGGGCTGAGTTTTATCCTGTTTTTTCAGAGCGGGGTGGAAATCGCGACCGGAGGATGGACCTCATCTTTTCTGAACCAGGAATTACAGTTGACTCCCGATAAAGCCGTACAGATGCTCTCTTTCTACTGGATGGGAATGATGGGAGCACGCTTGGCGCTGAATTTTATCCTGAAAAAAATGTCGTCATCCCTGGTGCTCCTGGTCAGCATCGGGATCGGTATAATCGGATCATTATGTATGATAATGGCTCACAGCGTGATGCCGGCTATGATCGGCCTGGTCTTGCTGGGAGCCGGATTTGCCTCGACCTATCCGGTGATTCTGGGATTTGTCGGTACCATGTACCCCAAGCTGTCCGGAACCGCATTCAGCATCGCTCTGGTGATCGCGTTGATCGGCGGGATGCTGATTCCTTATTTCAGCGGTTTTTTCGGCAGTACCTATGGATTACGGGTATCGTTTCTGATTGTTTCCTTCAGCCTGGTTTGTCAGGTTATCTTGTTTGTGGCGCTTCGTAAATCAGTGATGAAAGCGGCCAATCAATAATCACCTTCCGGATGAACGTGAAGCGGACGCGCGATACTATGAATCTGGAACAGCAACAGAATTTGAATCTGTTTGAAAGGAGAAAATAGGATGTTATCGAAGGAATGGCTAAAAAATGTACGGGGGGTCATGCAGAAGATCGAAGACACCCAGGAGGAAAACATCAAGCAAGCCGCGATGGCCATGGCGGATACGATTCAGGCCGGGCGTTGGGTCCACACCTTCGGCTGCGGACACGCTACCTTGCCGATCGAGGAGATGTATCCCCGGATCGGCGGATTTGTCGGATTTCACCCGATGATCGAACTCCCGCTCTCCTTTTTTACCCATATCGTCGGCGAGATGGGTGTCCACCAGTTTGTCTTTCTGGAACGGGTGGAAGGTTACGGCCAGCAGATCATGAAGAGCTATAATTTTGATTCCCGGGATTGCATGTGGCTTTTCTCCCATTCCGGAATTAACAATGTCAATATCGATATCGCCATGGAAGCCAAGAAGGCCGGAATGAAAGTGATTGTGATGGGCTCGGAAAATGAGTTCAAAAACACCAAAACCCGTCATTCCTCCGGCAAACAGATTTTCGAGTTGGCCGATATCGTGGTCGATAGTTGTGTGCCGGCTCAGGATGCTTCGGTTGTCCTCAAGAATCACCAGGATAAAATTGGACCCATCTCAACCATGGCCTTTGTGACCTGCGTCTGGATGACCATCACCACCGTAGCGGAAATTCTGGCCGATCGGGGAGTGAAACTGTATATTCATCCCTCGCACAATGTTCCCGGCGACACCACCGCCCGTGAGCGTCTGACCGAAGCGCTGGATGAATACAAACGCCGCATCGCCGGTGTTTGATCATCAATGATTCCAATCGGCCGGCCGGAAATCTTACTCCGCCGGTCGATTTCGGATGATCCTCAATCGGGGACCATTTTCCCTATCCTTGATTCCCTCCCTATTCATTTTGGAACCTGAAACCAAGTTTACTTCATTCGGGATTTGAATTCGACCATGCGGCCTGGAGTTTATCCACCGTTTCCGATCTGACTCAAGCCCCGATTGTTCCTGTTTTAAATCTCCTCAGGGTATTGTGATCACCCCCGGATACTTTTTACCATCGGTCCTTATCAAAGTAGATCATAGATCCCGGTTGAGTCCAATCCGGAGATTATTGCTGTAACCGGTTTTTCCTAAATTTTCAGGTTGGTCTGATTGGTGCGCAATCAAGGGAAATTATAATTAAATTGCTTGAAAAACAGAAAGATAATGATAGTAGTATAACAAAAAGAATTAAATTAATAACATTAATTCATTGTAAGAGGATAAAATGAATATAAAAATACTAGGGTTGTGGGTGATGATGGCGGCAGGCTGGGGTTTGATGAATCAATCCGTGGCGGAACCGGCCGGCGATTCGGTACTGGCCGGATTTCGGTCTTCACGGATACTGAATTCCTATCCCGGCCGGGTTTTTC
Source organism: Candidatus Delongbacteria bacterium (assembly GCA_017997825.1). Taxonomy (GTDB): domain Bacteria; phylum JAGOEH01; class JAGOEH01; order JAGOEH01; family JAGOEH01; genus JAGOEH01. The sequence goes on from JAGOEH010000274.1 coordinate 3,093, forward strand.
CGACCGCCGATTATTGGGCTTCCACCGGAAAAAAGATCGCCGCCAAGTTTGAAAATGGTATTCCATCCTCGGTCTGGATTGTCAGTATCTATCTCAATAATGGGAACACCCAATTGGGATTCCCGTCATCCGGGGTTCAGTACCCTAAAATCAGTTTTGTTTCCACGGATTTGAATGAAGCCTATCTGACCCGGTTGGATACCGAGGGCTATAAGGTATGGTTACAGGTGGAGCCGGGAGCGGCCAGTATGGACACCCTGATTGAACTGGTTTTGAACCGCTACCAACATCATCCGTGCGTGGCCGGATTCGGGATCGATGTGGAATGGTTTTATGCCAATACCAGTTCCGGGGGACGCAAGGTGACCGATCTGGAGGCCCAGCACTGGGAAGAAAAAGTCAAATCGATCAATTCCGACTATAGCCTGTTTCTGAAGCATTATTCCAGTGCCTGGATGCCCCCCAAGTACCGGGGAAAAATTATTTTTGTGGATGATAGTCAGGGGTTTTCATCGCTCAGCCAAATTATTTCGGAGTTCAAGAGCTGGGGGAGTGTGTTTTCGAAGAATCCGGTAGCGTTTCAGGTCGGGTATGAAGCGGATAAATGGATCTGGAGCAGCCTGGCTGATCCGGTCAAAGATCTGGGCGATCGGTTGTTCAGTTCGGTACCTAATATGGCGGCTTTTTATTGGGTGGATTTTACTATTGTCCAGCTTTTTCCAACCGCGATGGATGATGAGACGGATCGCCCGATGGTCAAGCCGGCCATCATATCCAATTATCCCAATCCCTTCAACTCATCGACCATGATTGAGTACCGTC